>JBFGYD010000291.1:0-4229 GCA_041587615.1 Lysobacterales bacterium | reverse complement strand
GTGATCGGATCGCGGAACCCCGGGTCGCCGACCAGCGATCGGGTGGGGGTGATACCGGACAGCGTGTCGCCAATCAGGCAGTCGGCAGCCGTAAAGGACCCTCCCGATTGCGTGGTGAAGCCGGCGATGTCCTGGAACGCGCTCGAGTAGACTCGCGCCGTCGACGCGTTCGCCTCGACGAAGATGGCAGGTCCCCCAAACTCATTCGAGTTGCGCGCCCCCGAAAGGAAGGCCAAGGTCACGTCGCTGGCGTTGTCCGCTTGAAAGATGACCGGGCCGGTGTTGCCGAGCACCTCGACCCCTTCGAAGGTCGCGTTGGAACCGTTAAGGGAGACCGGGTACGCGGTGTCCGGCGGGTTGACGTTGCGATTCAGCGCCCCCGACAGCACGGTCACGGTCGATCCATTGGCGCGCAGGCCCGATCCGAACACGCCGCTGGTGAGATCGTTGTCGCTGATCTCCGTGCAGGGAACCAAAGCGCAGGTGCGAAAGTCCGGCTGCAGCCGCAGCGTCGAGCCGCCGTCGAGGTAGGCACCGCCGCCCGCGCTGCCGGCGGCGTTCATTACGATTCGGGTATTCGCGGCGCCGGAAGTCGCCGCGACGTCGAGATAAAGTCCGCCCCCGGCCGCATCGGCACTGTTTTGAGCGATCAGCGTGTTGCCGGTAGATGCGCCGACGCCCTTGGCACTGCTGCCCCCGGACCCTATGTCCACAAGGGTGCTCCCTTCTAGAAACAGCCCACCTCCGCGCCGCGCGGAGTTCAGCACCACGCTGATATCCCCGGCGAACGTCGTCGGGCAGGCGTCCAGGTAGGCGCCGCCGCCGTCGTCGAAGGCCTGGTTACCTGAAATCAGCACTTCCTCCAAGTAAAGCGAGGAGTTCAGGCAGCGAATGCCGCCCCCGTTTCCGCCGACCGACGTCACGTCGTTGTCGTAGATCTCGGTGCCGTAGACCTCGGCGCCGGCGCCGTCGACCTCCAGCCCACCCTCGCTTGAGCGCAGGGACGAGCTCACGATCTGCACCAGGGCCGACGAATCCGCGCTCACCGCGTAGGCGCCGGCGCCGACGAGATCGAGAACGGCGAGCACCACCACCGATCCTGACGTGACGGTGAAGACCGGGCCTCCCCCCGCCACGCCATTGATCGGGGTGGGCTCCTCGGCATCCCAATCGGGATCGCTGCAGCTGGCGTAGCCGCCGATGATGTAAAGCGGCGCCGTTTCGGGGAACGCGCTGAGTACGTGCTGCTGATTGAAGTAGCCCACGTTTTTCGACAGCCGGATCGCGTCGTCTTCCGGCGTGGCGGCAGCGGCCGCGATTGCGTCGGCGAGATTGTCGTGGGTGCAGCCGCCGGCCGGCCCGAGGCCGCCGACGCGGAAGTCCGCCGCCAAGGCATCCAGAGCACCGAGGAGCGCCAGCGCGGCGAACACCCCGGCGAGACGCCTCAGCGAGGGAGCGCCCTGCTTGCGGCGCTGCGGCATTGGAGCCGAACGACCAGTTCTCGGTAGCGGGGGATTCGGTACGAAACGCATGGTGAGCCTCCTTGAGTGCTTTTCGACGGGCTTAGGGCAGCGATTCGAAGGTGCCCCGGAAAATGACCTGAGTGCCGCCGCTGATGGAGATGGAGTCCATGTTTTCCGCCGTGACCCGAAAGGCCGCGAGGGCTTGATTGCCCATGGGCTTGGAGTCCTCGGGAAACCAGAGCACCACGTCTGCCACCTCCACACCCTGGCCTTCGACGGTGATTTCAATCGGCTCGGCAAAGGTCTGAACCAGGTAGCCCTCTCCGCTCGGCGTGCTCGCCACGCGCAGGCTGTAGTGGAGTTCCTGGCCGAAGACGGCTTGGGTGTGAGAAAAAACTTCGCTCACCAGCTCACCGTTTCTCAGGAGTGCCAGGCGGCTGGAGTTGGACCCGATGGCGGAAAAATCCACGCTGAATTCAAAGCTGCTTCCCGTTTTTCGCGCCTGAAGCAGCCCAAGCAGATCTTCATCGGAATTCTGCACTGCCATTACCACCAGCGCGTCCGCAGGCACTTCGGAGGCCCTGATGCGCTCGCCCAGCTCATAGTGAATCTCGTTGGCCCCGCCGGGGTGGCTGAAAAGCACGCCATCCTGGCCGCTGGGCCCCAATCCCGACACCGTGGTCACGGGGCCATCCGGGCGCGACACCTCGATGATGGCTTGGCCCAGACCCGTGACGGGCACGCCAAACTGTTCGAAGCGCTGACTGTTCAGCGTCAATTCCGGCAGGCCCTGCACGAATACGACCAGGTCGGCCAGACGATCGGGCGCGATCCCGCCGGGTTGGTTGCCGATGATCGCGATTTCCGCCACGTTGCCGATGATCGCGATTTCGTCCAGTCCCTGCGTTCCCGTGAGCTCCACTTGCTGGTCCGCAGGAAAGTGCAGGGACACGTGATACTGATCGTCGATGGTCAATCCGGCCGAGTAGCGCGACGGCGTTTCCAGGTGGCTGATGCTGGCGTTGTCGACCGTTCCTTCGAATACCACCTGGCCCTTGGCATTGCGCAGGCGAACTCGGTTGAACGCGATGTCTCGCGCGACCGGTTTGCTGAACCACCGGTTTCCGTCGCTGGTCATGCGAACGCCGGCATAGGCGGCCGGTTCCATGTCCGGGGCCACGATCATGTCGGGCGCCACGATGCCGTCCAGTTCGACGATCATGTCCGGCGCGACGATTTCCAGGAAGCTCCCCGGAGCGACGGCGCCGGCCGGGACTTGCGACAGCGCGAATGAGAACCCGTCCGGCTCGCCGACGTTGAATAACCAGCCGGTTCCCGGATCGGGACCGCCGATAGAAAAATCCAGGGACGCGCCCGCGTTTTCGCTGATGACGATGTCACCGAGCCCGACGTGGCAGACGCCGTTGTTGACGACGATCGTATTGCTGGTGCCCGCGCCTGCCAGACAGGCGGAAAGAATGATTGCGCTGAGTTCCATGGACGCCGCCTCCGATGAGTGTTGCTGCCAGGAAGTACGGAAAGAGGTGGCAGAATGTGCCGCGAGGCTTGGAATTCAGTCCTCGAAGCCATCGGAAAAAATGGCGCCGGTCCGTGGGGTGATGTGGAAACCGCCGCGCAGGCTCAGCGTGCCGCCGCGCATGATGGGTCCCGCGTCGAATTGACCGACGGTGCCGCTGAGTTCGAACGTCGCGCCGGACACTCGATCCGCGCCGCCGTCGACCGAGGGGCGCCTGAGGGTTTGGGTCTCGCTTTCCTGCGCCATCGAGAGGCCGGCGCTCCACCCCAACGCGAAACAGCCGATGGCCCAGCACGTCACCCGGCTCGGTCTGCGAGGGCTCATGGCTCTTGGGCCCGGTCGCGGCCGCGAACCGAGGCGGCGAGTTCGGACAGTTCGGATCTCAGCTCGGCCAGCTCGCGCTTCAACGCCTCGTTTTCGGATTCGAGCTTCGCGTTCAGGCCCTGGATCGCGGCCAGCGCCACGCCGTTGGCGTCCACCGTGCTGATGGAATCGCCGGTCGACCCGAGCCCGAAGCTCGCCTGAAAATCCTCGGCCACCGGTCCCAGGTGGCGTCCCTCGTCCGGGGAGGCGCGATAGACCCAGCGCTTAAGCGGCAGGGCGAGCACGCCGGTCAGGATTTCGGCTGAGTCGATGGCCTCGAATCCGGTTTTGAGCTTCCGGCTGGAGGCATTGGTCCAGGTCCCGCCGCTGGTCAGATGCGCGCCGCTGGACGTGTTGATGAATCGACCGGCGGGAATGGACGGTGCGCTGTTGGATCCGAACCACAGGCCTCCCGATGCCTGAACCAGGAATTGATTGGGGCCGGTGGACACCACGTCAAAGAAGCCGGCATCCGCCCAGACGAAGGTGCCGTGGTCGCCGCCAAAGCTGCCAGATGAGGGTACGCCACTGCATCCGTTGCCCACCGCGCCGGTATCGGTTCCCACCCTGACCTTGGCGTTGTGGCCGCCGGCCCAGGAATACCGACCGCCGGCACAATTTTGTTTTCCACCACTGACAGTGCCCCATAGGGCGCTTGCGGTGTTCTGTGCGCCGCCGATGACGGTGGCGCTCTGAGCGCTGGACAGGTTTTGCACGCCTCCCCCCACGGCTGCATACGAGTCTGAAGCGATGTTGACCTGACCGCCCGCGACGGTGCTGTCCGCTCCGCTGGCCGTGTTGCCTTCGCCGCCCGCGACGACGCTGTGGTGGCCGCTGGCGGTGTTGCCGCCGCCCCCGCCCACCGC
>JBFGYD010000290.1:0-4234 GCA_041587615.1 Lysobacterales bacterium | reverse complement strand
CGTGGCGCGCGAAGCCGGTTTCGTCCATCGCGCCTACTTGGGCATGCGGCTGAGCCTGACGCTGCACGGGATCGCCGACCTGGCGGGCCGCCTGGCGCGCCTGGACCCGACCGGGATCAGCGACTGGCGCGAGCGAATGGAGCGCTGGTCGGTGCAGCGCCGGCTCGGCGTCGTCGACCAGGAATCAGCCGAACGATCCCAGGATTTTCTCGATCGTTTCGACGCCAACTATCGCACCCGCCGGCTGCGTTTCCTGATCTCTCGCTTGAACGAACTCTATACTCTCGGCGCCGACGCCGACACGCGGGCCTGGCTAGACCGGGCGAAGACCGCGGCGTACCGCTGCCTGGAGGAGTCGCTGGCGCGGGTGCGATCGAGCTTCTATTCCGAGCCTCTGCGCCAGCAGGCGCTGCGATTCATTCGAGCCGCGGCGTGGGACCTGGAGGCCGATGCCTTCGTCGCCGGACTGGGCGCGCAGCTTGCGCTGGAGGAGATGGACGATCGCATCGACACCGCCGTGGTCGCGATCATCGACGACGGCCTGGGCGCGGGAATCGGCCGCGCGGCGATCGACGAGGTGCTGGTGGCGTTCATCGGCTACCGATTCTTCGACGTGGCCACGTTTCCGGCCAGTCAGTGGCGCGACCTCACCGAACTGGAAGGGATCAAGGTCAACCGGATCAGCCCGGAAGACGCGGCGACCATTCGCCAGGGCGGCGCCGAGGCGACCCTCAAGGGGGTACTGTTCAACAAGTTTGGCGCGTTCTTCTCCCGCTCGGCGCGCGAAAACGACTACCTGTGGGGGCGCCTGCACGCGGCCGAGCGACTGGTCGACATCGTCTACGCCAGCGCGCGCCAACGCTCCAAGGACACAACCTCCGTCAAAAAAAGGCTGTTCCACGCCATCCTCGAAGCCGAGCAGCCCCACCTCGGCGCCAGCGCCGAACTGATCGCCCAACTGCGAGAAGAAATCGACGCAATAGCGTAGGTGACCTTCGCGGCTCCGCTCGCGAAGACCACGACTACCGGCAGACCCACTCTCCGTTCAATTTCCAAAAAAGGAGCTAGTCCGGATTGCCAAATCCGGACCAGCCGACCGATTTCTCCCGACGCTGCCGTCAAAGGAAGCGGACCCGCGGGTCCCAAGCCCAAACGTACCAGGAGAAATCGAGATGAAAAGACAAGTGCGAATGTTGCCCCTGCCGATGGCGATCGCGGCCCTGATCCTGGGCGCTGCTCCGGCGCTCGCCGAAGAACACGAGGACGAACTCGAATTCGACGTGACCGAGATCTTCTTCGAACTCAACGACACTGACGGCGACTTGGGCATTCACGCGCTGATTGACGGCGATCCGTGGAAGCGACTGAAAATCGAGGGTCCGGATGAGCGCAACCTGCTCGACGTCAAGCTCCGAAGAGGCCTGCGACAGCAGGGTCTGACCGAATTTTTCTTCGAGAGCGCCGAGCCGACCTTCGACGAACTCGACCCGGCGGATTTCTTCGCCCGCTTCCCTGAGGGCGAATACGAAGCTGAAGGCGTCACCATCGAAGGCGAGGAGATCGAGGGCGAGACCGAGGTGACCCACCTGATGCCGGCCCCGGCCGAAGTCACGGTCAACGGCGAACCGTTGGCGGAGGTTTGCGACGACGAGGACCCGGATTACGATGCCACCGAGATCGACGTGGACGACCTGCCGATCGTGATCGCGTGGGACGACGTCACGATGTCCCACCCGGATGCCGACGGCCCCGGCGCCGGCGTGCAGCCCCCGGAGGCGGTGACCATCGTCAACTACGAGGTCGTCGTCGAGACCGAAATCGAGGTCAACGGCGAAGAATTCGAAACCAAGTTCAGCGTCATTTTGCCGCCGGAAGAGACTTCGATGACGGTGCCGGATGAATTCATCGCTCAGGCCGAGGAGTTCAAGTACGAGGTGCTCGCGCGGGAGGAAAGCTACAACCAGACCGCGATCGAAAGCTGCTTCGTGCTCGTCGACGAGTGAGAAGGTTCGCAAATTCGAGGTCCAGACCCGTTCGCCGGCCCAGCTCGGCGAACGGGTTTCTGGCCTTGTCGATCATGGCGCTAGGGTTAGGTGCTGGCGGAGCATCGGGGGCTGGTGAATGGCAGGTTGAAGCGTATGCCGGTTCGGTGTCGGTCACGGCGCGCGAGGCGGCCCTCGAGGACGTGCTGGGCGAAATCGTACGCCAGGCCGACTTGACGCTCGAACTGGACGGGTCCCTGTCGGGCACCACCAGCCAGAGCTTTCAAGACCTCCCGCTGGCGGCCGCGATCCACCGCCTCCTTAAATCCCGCAGTTTCATTCTGGAGTACGCCAACAAGCCTGGATCGGGCCCTCGTCCTTACCGACTGTCGATCCTGGCCGACGGGCCGGCGGCGCCGTCCGAGACCTCCCCGCGCCCACCCGCAGAATTAAGGCACGCGCGCCTGCTGGCGGTCTCGGCATTGGCCGCCGAAGGCGGTGAAGAGGCCACCCGAGCGCTGGTGGCGGCGGCGCTGAACGACGCCGATGCGGCGGTCCGCCGGGAGGCGGTCCACGCTCTGGGGGAAGTCGCCGGCGAGACCGGCATCGCCACCTTGGAGCAAGCCCTCATGGACGCCGACCGGGGCGTTCGGGAGTCCGCCGCCGCCGCGTTTGCCGATATCGGCACGGAGCGTGCGGCTCAGGCTCTGGGCGCGGCGCTGAGCGACGCCGACCCGTCGCTGCGAGAAGAAGCGGTCGACGCGCTCGGCGACATCGGCGGTCCGACCGCCACCGCACTGCTGCGAGCGGCGCTGGACGACGTCGAACCGACCGTACGCGAGGCCGCCGCCGAATACCTGGCCGAACTGCCTGAGGGCTGAACGTGCTAAGCGGATCCCGCGCGGCGCATATAGGCGCCGAACCAGCAAAAGGCCAATGCGCCCACCAGCACGTTGGCCATCGCGCTGGCGATGAAGATCCCGGTCACCCCGAACAGGCCGCGGCCAAGAAACGCCAGCGGTAGAAACACGACGATCACGCGCAGGGTCGAGATCGCGACCCCCGGCAGCGGGTGCCCGACGCCGTTGAACGAGGCGTTGATCGACATGATCAGCCCGTACGCGCCGTAGCTGACCGGGACGATCCAGAAATAGCTCATCGCGACCGCACGAATCGAAGCGGAGTCGGTAAACACCGACGACAGCGGCTCAATGACAACGGCCAGCACGATGGCCAACGCCAGCCCCGACAGCAAACAGAAGCGCGCCGTGACCCGCCTCGCTTCCAGTACCCGATCGAACTTGCCCGCCGAGTGGTTTTGGCCGGCGAACGGGCTGGAGACCGCCGACAGCGCATAAAACGCGATCAGCGCCAGGGGTTCGATCCGCATCGCGATGCCGTAGCCGGCGACCGCGTCCACCCCGATCACTGCGATCATCGCGACCACGATCGCGTTGGAAATCGGAATGATGGCGTTGGTCAGCATCGCCGGCAGCCCGATGACCATCACCTCGCGCCAGGACCTGAGCATGCGCTTCAGCGGCACCCGCAACGTCGCCAGAATCCGCCGGCGCGTGAGGTAGATCAGCGTAAAGCTCAGCATCGTGAAGTTGGCGATCAGCGAGGCCAGCGCCGCGCCGGCGATGCCCAGGCGCGGAACGCCGAGCCAGCCGAAGATCAGGATCGGGTCCAGGATCGCGTTCAGGATGGCCGCGACCGTGATCACCTTGCCCTCGAACAGCGTGTTGCCGCGGGCGCGCATCGAGGCCAGCAAGGTCCACATCATCGCCGCCAGGGGCTCGACGAAATACCAGATGCCCATGTAGTCGCCGATCAGCGGCAGCACCTCGTCGGTGGCGCCGAGCAGACGGAACACGGGATCAATCGTCGCCAGCCCGATCGCGCTCAACACGCCGGTGGCCAGCAGCGCGAGCAGCGCCGTGTCGGTGGTCAGCCGCCGCGCCCGCTCCTGATCGCCCGCGCCGATCGCACGCGAGATGCATGACGCGGCGCCGGCCTCGTAGCCGATCCCAATCCCGCCCAGCAGCCAGATGACGGGAAAACAGAAGCTGACCGCGGCCAGCGCGTCATCCCCGAGCTGGGCCACGAAGAAAAGGTCGACCGCCTCGAACGAGATGATCGCGACCAGGCCCAGCGCCATCGGCGTCGCCTGACGCCGCAGGTGGCCGCCGACCGGCCCGCGGGTCAGGTCATCGCTCACCTACTTGGTACACGATTTCATCTGTACCCGT
>JBFGYD010000289.1:0-4258 GCA_041587615.1 Lysobacterales bacterium | reverse complement strand
GCCGCCTTACGAGAAGTATCAGACGCTGCTCAACAAGCTGGTCGCCAAGGACCCGGATGAACGGTTCCAAAGCGCCGGAGAATTGCGCGAAGCCCTGGAGCGTCCGAGCAGAGTCGAGGAAGGACCGTCGACCAGCGCCACAGTCGCCGTGACACCGTCTCAGATCGGGACCGGATCCCAGGCCGCGGCGGTTGCCGCAGCGCCCGAACCGGCGGCGCCGGCCCGCAAGCTGCCGCTGATACCGCTGGTCGCGGTCGCGGCCCTGCTGGCGGTAGCGGCGGTGGTGGCGGTGGTGGCGATGAACCGGTCCGGGCCGGGCCCGGCGGCCGGCGACAATCTGACGACCGATCAGCGAATCCGGGTGCAGGAGTTATTGCAGGCGGCCTCGACATTCACCAAGCTCAGCAACTACGAGCAGGCCGAAGTCAATTTGATCAAGGTATTGACCGAGTTCGATTGCCGCAATCAGGAAGCGCGGCGCGGCCTGCAGGGTATCAATCCGTCGCGCGCGCAGGAGATTATCGCGGCCTGCCAGTGAAATTCACACAACCCCGCGGGTTGTATGACTTTCACTAATTATTTATTTAGAGGCGCAGTTGCCGTCCACGCAGTGCGCCGACCGTGGTGGCCGGCAGGAAAAAGAACTCGCTTCCCTCGTGGCCGGCAAACTTGAGCGCGGTGTATTCGGGGTTCTGCCTCACCCGGGCCAGCCGGGACCGGCTCTCGACCTCGCTCCGGATCGAATCAAACAGCCGATAGCCCTCCATGACGTCACCGTTGTCGCGGATCGCGCGGATAAACGCGCCACCGAAAATGGAGTGCCCCTCGCCACCGTCGTCCAGGACCGGCTGCAGGCCGCCGGAGGTCAGCACCGTACGCGCCCGAACCCGCGAGATGAACAGGAGGTCCTGGTCCTCGATTTCCAGCGGGATCGGCCGGATCGCGGTCCCCGACAGGGTCCCCGAGTAACAGCTGTCGGCCACCACCAGCACGTGCTTGGCCTCCATCTCGGAGATGAAATCGCTGATCTGCGCGTTGCCGATCCAGCTCTTGTCGCGCGTGGCCGACGCATCGATGCCGAGCCAGTAGCCCTCACCGTCGGGCGCCAGCACCCCGTGACCGGCGTAGTAGATCAGCAGGTTGTCGTTCTTGCCCAGAGACTGGGTCAAATCGGCCAACTCGAACACGATCTCGTCACGGGTCGCGTTGGTTAGCAGGCGAACGTTGAAACCATAGCGTTCACGCAGCGTGTCGGCCACGCCCTGCGCGTCGTTGACCGAGGTCTCGAGCACTGGGTGCGCGGTATAGCTGGCGTTGCCGACGACCAGCGCGTGGAAGCTGCCCAGATCGCTGCGCAGGCGCCCCTGAAAACGGTTCGAGGTCTGGCGCCCGGCCACCGGTTCCGGCACGTCCTTCTGGATTAAAAAGCTCTCTTCGGTCCTGCCGCCGTCGCGGCCGACCGCCTCGATTGAGACCGGCGTGGCGCCGGCCGCCGACAGGTCGACGCTGAACCGGAAAATGCCGTCGTCGTCGATGTTCTCGAGCGCGTCGCGGTCGTTGACTCGGAAGGCGAGTAGCTCATCACGCGGCGCGGTTCGCCCGATCAGCTCGTACTCGTCGAGGTCCGAGAACAACGTGACCGATCGGGTCCCTCGGGCGACCCCGACCTCAGGCGAGATCATGCTGATCACGGCGCCGCCGGGGGCCTGCGCACCGCCGAGTTGTCCGACCAAATCGCGGGCGGCCTCCTCGTAGCCGGCGATCTCGGCCCGGCGCTCGGCGATCTCCTGCTCCAGCTCGGCCAGCAGTTCCAGGTCGGCATCGGAACTGACCAGCTTGCGTTGCGATTCCAGCAGCTCGTCTTGGGACGCGGCCAGCGAACTGCGGATGATGCTGATTTCCTGCTCCTGGCCCTCGAGCGTGGCCTGCAGCTCGCGCTCGCGGCGCTGGGATTCCTCGAGTCGCCGACGCGCCTCCTCGAGCTGCGCTTGCAGTTCGCGCTCGCGCTCGCTCATCGCGGCGCGCTCGGCCTCGAGCAGGGTTTCCTGTTCCAGTATGCGGGCCTGCAGAGCGCTGATTTCGGCGCTGTCGGCGCCGGCTCCCCTGGCGGCCTCGAGTTCGTCTTTCAAACGCGTCACCTCGGCTTGCGCGGTGGCCAGGCGCTCCTGCCCCGTTTCGATTTCAACCCGGGTGCGCGCCAGCTCCAGCTCGGCCGAATCGCCCTGCTCGCGCAGCCGCCGGAGATCGTCCAGCAGTTGCTGACGGGAATCCTGAGTACTGCTCAGTTGGGCCTGAAGGTTTTCGTTTTCGGACCGCAGCCGATCCAGTTCGGCCTGGTCCTGAGCGCTGAGGGCCCCCGCTTCGGCGCGCTGCGCCGCCATCTCGGCCAACGTCCGCTCGAGTTCTTCGTTGGCGCGACGCAGGTCGCGTTTGCGGCGCTCCAGCGCGCCGCGGGTCGTGTCCAGCTCCGCGGTCAGCTCCAGCACCTGGGCGCGCAGGCTTTCCGCCTCCTGCGCCAACGCGCGGCGCCGCGCAAGTTCCTCGTCGGTCGCATACTCCAGCACGCCCTCGGTGATGCCTGACGCCTCGCGGTACAGATTCATCGCGCGGGTCAGGTCTTTGCTGACGCCCCGGCCGGTCTCATATAACGCGCCCAGATTGATCTTCGCCCGCGAGTCGCCCTGCTCGGCAGCCTTTTCGTACCACTCGGCCGCCTTGGCAAAGTCCGGCTCGACGCCCATGCCCTGCTCGTAGATTTCGCCGACGTAGGTCTGGGCCTGCGCGTCGCCGCCCTTGGCGGCCGGCAGCCAAACCTTTAAAGCGGTGGTGTAATCGGCACGATCGTACGCCACATACTCGCCGCCGCGGATGGCGCAATCCTTGGCCGAGGTGCGGATCGGCTGGCGCGCCGACAGGTAGGTGAACTGCTGGCCGAGCTGGCGAACCTGCGGGGGCAGCAGGCAGTCGACGATGAACAGGTCCTCGGCCGAGATCGCTCCTTTATAGTCCTTGATATCGACTTTCTTGGCCGCGCCGGCGCCGGCCGCGACAACCAGCGTCGCCAGCCCGGCAATCAGCGTCATGCCGCCGCGAATTCGTGTTTCGTACTCCATGTCGCGCCTCCTAGCCCGCGCGTCGCCTGAGTTACGCGGACTCCGATTTGTCTATCTGGCTCATTCGCTCGATAAGCACGCAAAGCCTGAGAGAAAATGAGGCAAATCGCCGGCTAGAACTCAAACCTGACTCCCGCATTGACGGTCCAGCGCGAGAATCCGCTGAGTCCCAGTATCTTACGATAAGACAGAAAAGCCTGGCGTCCGTTCGCCGCGACGAAGACCAGCCCGAGTCCGGCATTGGCGTAGTTACGGTCCGGTTCGTCGGCGTCGATGAAGAACGCGCTGCCGGTGGCCGCGCCGATGATCTGCGAATTGAACGCGTGGTCGTCGTTGCGGCTCTCGTGCTCGAAGCTCAAATCGAGCTGCGGGGTCAGCACCCCGCGGGACAGGCTGATCACCTTCGAGGCGCTGAAGCCGGCGCTGATGATCAAGGACTCCACGTCCTGCTCTTGATAGATCAGCGAATAATCGGTACCGGATTCGGTAAAGCCGTCGATCGTCGCGTCCATGAAGCTGACGCTGGCGCGCGGGGTGAAGCTCCAACTGCCCTTGTTCAGCAGCAGGCCGAAGCCCAGGGCTCCGGAGAACTGATCCGCGTCGGTCTCGGCGCTGGCGACGTCATCGACGGTCAGGTCGCCGATGCTGAACCGGATCGTGCGCCGTTGATCCAGGTTGATCTTCCCGTAGCTGATTCGGCCGTCGACATAAAAACGCTCGCTCGGGTAGTAGCCGCCGAACAGGTGATAGGTAAATCCGTCGGTTTGCAGCTCGGTGCCGTCGGGGCTGTCGGAGTCAAAATCCGCATAGCCGATCGCCGCGCCGCCGATCAGCCGGGTCGAGAAGCGATAATCGACCCCGGCGGTGAGGCCATAGGTGTCGAAATCGAACTCGATCTCGCGCGTCGTCGGGTCTTTTTCGCCGCCGCTCAAGGTGCCGTTGATGAAAAAGCCCCAGGGCTTGACCAGTCCGGCCGGGTCGATTTCGGGCTCGCCGTCGGCATCGTCGGCCGCCTGCAGGAAACTCAGCGGCAGGACCTCGTTGCCGTAACGGAAATTGATACCGTTCAGGGTGAGCTGACCGCCGCCCCCGCCGCTTCGGTTGAAGGCCTGGCGGGCGTCGATGTTGCGAAACTGCGACGCGTT
>JBFGYD010000288.1:0-4283 GCA_041587615.1 Lysobacterales bacterium | reverse complement strand
GACGCTCCAGTTCGCGCATGTCAATGCGCTTCAACGCGTCGTGCGGACAAGCCCGCTCGCAGGCGGGGCCGCCGTCCAGGTCCACGCAAAGATCGCATTTGGTCGCCTTCAGGATCACCTGTCCGGTTTTCGGATCGACGATGATCTGTCCCTCCTGATGATCCCGCACCTGCATCATCAGGATGTTGTCGTAGGGGCAACTGCGCGCGCATACCCCGCAGCCGATGCAGGTGCGGTCGTTGATCAGCACCTCGCCGCCACGCGGATTGCGGTGGATGGCGCCGGTCGGACAGCCGATCATGCAAACCGGATCCACGCACTGCATGCACGCGTGCGCAATCAGGTGGCGGCCGTAGGCCTTGCCGGCCCGTCGAAAGCGCGGATTGCCGTCGTGGCCGGCCTCGCACGCTCGCACGCAGTCGTCGCAGCGGGTGCATCGGTCGAGATCGATGATCATCGTCGAAGTGCCGTTGTTGAACCGGTTCTCGACGATGAATTCGGTCATTCCTGAATCGATGGACGGATCCGATTGCGCTTCGCCCCGCGCTACCGTCGGCGCCTTGGCAAGCGCCGCCGGGTCGATCTGCGGCAGCACGTGCTGCCTGAAAACCGCCGCCGGAATGACCACGATATCGACGTACCCGATCGCGCGCAGCGCGCTCGCGTAGCGCGCCCGGCCGCCGCTGCGCGCCGCCTCGACCAGTTCCTCGAGGCCGAATGTCTGCCCCGGCCCCAGATAGTTCAGCGTTCGTTCGCTGTGGCCGTGGCGCCGACTGAGGCGGACAAACCCGGAGCGAACCAATATCAGACCCCGGATCCGATCCCCCTCGGCCGCGATCAGCGGCTCCTCGGCCAGCGGGTCGATCTGGCGCTCGCGCAGTTCCTTGTAGGTGCCGTACCAGTCGAACGCCCCGTAGCTCTCGAACCGAGCCTGCTTGGCCACTTCGCTGGCCGCGGCCGGGTCCAGGCGGTCAAGCAGCGGTGAGGCCTGCAGGGTCGCGGTCAGCCCGTAGCGGCGGTACTGCTGGTCGACGTGATCGCGCAGGCTCGGATCGTATTTGCGCAGGTCGCGTAGTCCCTGCCAGCGGATCTCGAGCAGTCGGGTGTCGTCCTCGGCCACGATGCTGGCCGCGCGCGGAATCCGGCCAAGCGCGGCCAGCTCGCCGAAGATCTGCCGTGCTTCCAGGCGCACGTTTTCCTCGTGAAAATAGATCTTGGGTAGGTATTCGGCGACGTTGGGCTGCTCGGTCGGTCCCTCGACGCCGCCGCCCGCCGGCTGCACTCGGCCTTGCGGATATCGGCTCGGATCGCGGCTCTCCGGAATTGGTGAATTGGTCAATGGCTGCAGCAGTGACCGCAGCAGCCCGCGGCGTCGCGGTTTGGTCCTTCCCAGCACGGTCGCATCCAGTCCCTCGACCACGACCCTGACCGCCCCGTCGAGCACCAGGAACGCGGAAGTCCCGTAGTCTCCCTGCCTCACCACCAGGTCGCCGTCGCGGTAACGGCGCAAGCGGCAGTCGTTGCGCAGGATCTCGGTCAGCGGCAGGGTCGGCGGAAAGGACTCGGCGCGCATGCTCGCGAAGGGTTCGCGCTCCAACAGGGCCTTGATCCAGGTGTCGTCAAGCGGCAGCACGCCGGGCACTCCCGGCTCGGCCGAATACGGCACGTCCCAGCGGCGCGGCTTGGTCAGGGTGCTGACGGCCATCTGATTGCTCGCTGGTGCTATGCCCGACGTAGATGGATCATTGCGGTTCGTAAGCCGTACCGACGAATTCCGCAGGGTACTGAGGATCTAGCGGGACCAAGGCGCTGCCGTCGTTGCTTTGCACGAAGGCTCGCGCCGCGTCCCGGAGGCGGTCGGCAACGGCGGGATCGACCTCGGTGTCGGTACCGACCTGCGCCGGCACCGCGGCGAGAGCGGCGGCCAGCTCCGGCAGGTCCACCACGGCCAATATCGACCCGAGCTTTTTCCGGGCGGCGCCGACCCGTTCCACCATAGCCTGGTGGTAGTCGCCCCCGCGTTCGCTCACCGAGGCCAGGTTGCGCAGACTGAACTCCAGATCGACCGCAGCCCCGACCACGTACAGACGGCGCAGCTCGGCGGCGTCGGCCGGCGGGTTTTTGGGACTGCCGCTGGAACTCAGAAAGTTGTGCCGCACCTCGCCCTGAGTCCGCGCCACCAGATCGAACGGCTTGCCCGGGTGGTGTTTACCGACGTTGACCAGGTGTTCGTCCGGCACCGTGTGACAACCGAAACAGTTGGTCGCCACATCGTACAGCCGCGCCGGGTGCAGCATGCCCTTCGCGGCCGCGGCGGTCAGCCGCTGGCTCCGCGCCTCCGGCGTTTCCAGCCGTCCGTCGCCCCACTCCATCGCGTCGGCTGCGGGATCGCCGCCCGGCCGGTTGTGGACCTCCAGCCAGTTGCGCGCCGCGCCGTGACACGACTCGCACGACACGCCCCAGGCCGCGCGCACCCGGCCCGAGTCGTCGGCCCGCGAGGTGTAGTGGCATTGGCGACAGGTGGAGATGCGCTTCATGCTGCGCTCTCCCAGATTGGTAAGGATTTCCTTAGCCTCGTCGCTGCGATGGCGATCCTTGAAGGTGGCGTAGTGGCGCGTCGTCTGCCACGCCTCGTGCTCCAGCGTGTGGCAGTTGGCGCATTCGTCCTCGGTGTTTTCCGGACCCACGATCAGCGCCGCCCACTCCGCCTCCTCGGACTCACTCATCCGCTGTGCACCCACCTCACCGGCCCAGACCACCGCCAACACAACCAGCACCACCATCATCCGTATCATTCTCATTGCTCCTTTAACCAATCTCTTTCCAACGACAAGTCGGTCTTGCAACGCAAGAGCATCCGTCAGCCCGTCTTCCTCAGCTGCCCTCAATGCACGCAGTACATCGTGGTCGCGCGGCTCTTTCAACACAGCGCTTGCTGGCCCCGCGGTCCCGGCCGGTCCGTCAGGCAGCGAGCCCTCAAGCTTCATCAATCAAAAACCAACGCGTCGGATGTTGCGAACGCAACAGCCGACTAGGCGTCGATCTCCAGGCGCCCTTTGGGCACGCAGCAGCAAGGCAGGCAGGTTCCGCTCGGGATGTCGAATCCCGGCTTTTTGGTGTACGCCACTTCCCCGGAAATGATCCCGGTGAGGCAGGTGCCGCAATCGCCCTCCAGACAGCCCGAATCGATCTCGATGTCGGCGCCGTAGGCGAACTCCCACAGGTGCGCCATCGCCGGATCCCAGCGCACCCGCTTGCCCGACTTGCGGAAGATCACCTCCGGACCCGTGGCCGCGGGATTGGTTAGCTGCTTGCGCTTGCGCGTCGCTCCGGGCCCGAATTTCTCGGTGTGGATTTGCTCGCCGGGGACGCCCCATTCGCTCAGCCCGTCTGACAGTATCAGCATCATCTTGCCGGGCCCGCAGATGTAGAACTCGTAGTTACTGGCCGGCAGCAGCGAGCGTAGCAGATCGACCGAGACGAAGCCCGCGTGCCATGTGAGCGCCTTGTCATCCGGGGGGTCGGCGTCGGAAACGCAGACGTGAACCTTGACCCGCTGCTCGGCGGCCCATTGCTCGAGCGTGTCCCGCCGGATCACCTGATCGGGCTCTCGGATCCCGTAAAACAGCCAGACCTCGCGGTCCTGACCGGCCTCGCAGACCGCTTCTGCAATGCTCAGCAGCGGCGTGATCCCGGACCCCCCGCCGATCAATACCAGCGGCCGATGGCTGCTCAAATCGACGAAGAACTGCCCCCCGGGCGCCTTTAGATCGATCAGATCGCCGACCTGCAGGCGGTCGTGCAGATAGCTCGAACAGGCCCCCGGCGGCACGCCGGGCTCGGCCGGGCCGACCCGCTTGACCGAGATCCTGTAGGAATCAGGGCGCGGCGCCGTAGACAGCGAGTAACAGCGAACCAGGGGCTTTGCACGCCCGGGCGGGTTGACCCGCAGGGTGATGAACTGCCCCGGTCGGTACGGGCTTATCGGCTCGTCGTCGTGAGGCTTCAGGGTCAGGCCACACATGCTGCCGGCCGGGTCCTCGGCGGCCTTTTCGCAGATTTCGAATTTGCGCCAGTCGGTCCAGCCACGCGCGCTTTCGGCCAGCCGCGCCTCGCGCTTCGCCGCCCGCAGACGCTGCGCGAACAGCGCCTCGTCGCGCCGCAGCCGGCGGGCGTCCTCGATCACGGTCAGCGCGCTGCGCGTCAGCGTCAGCAGCAGCCACAGCGAAATTCCGGCCACCAGCAGGGCGCCGGCGAACCAGAACCCCTGGTGTACGAATTCG
>JBFGYD010000287.1:0-4297 GCA_041587615.1 Lysobacterales bacterium | reverse complement strand
GCCTGGCCGAGCCGCCGCACGAGTTGCGTTACGGCGCGCGCGGAGATCGGCGACGATGACAACCCTGCCGCCGCCACCGCCGAAACGACTCGGCCTGGTCATCGATCTGGACACCTGCGTGGGCTGTCACGCCTGCGCGGTGAGCTGCAAGGAATGGAACACGTCCGGCTACCCGGCTCCGCTAACGGACCAGAATCCCTACGGCGCCGGCCAGAGCGGAGCCTGGCTGAACCGCGTGCACGGCTACGAAGTCGAGGCCCCCGGCGGCGGTTCGCGCACTATCTATTTTCCGCGCTCGTGCCTGCACTGCGAGGACGCGCCCTGCGTCCCGGTTTGCCCGACCGGGGCATCGTACAAGCGGGCCGAGGATGGCATCGTGCTGGTCGACGAGGACAAGTGCATCGGCTGCGGGCTGTGCGCCTGGGCCTGCCCGTACGGCGCGCGGGAGATGGATCTGGGCGTTGGCGTCATGAAGAAGTGCACGCTGTGCATCGACCGCATCTACAACGAGAACCTGGATGAGGTCGACCGGGTGCCGGCCTGCGTCGCTGCCTGTCCGGTCTCGGCGCGCCATTTCGGCGACCTGGCCGATCCCGACTCCGCGGTCTCGACCCTCGTGGCCGAGCGCGGCGGGTTTGACCTGATGCCGGAGCAGGGCTGCCGCCCGACCAACAAATACCTGCCGCCGCGGCGGCCTCGCGAATCAGGACAGGGCGCGCGACTCGAAACCGCCGATCCGGACGGTGGCTTCCTCGGCTGGGTCGACCGGCTGCTTGCGGATTAACGCAGACGCTCGTGTATCCGGCGCTTTCAGTGATCCTATTCTCGACCCTGTCCGGGGCCGGCTACGGGCTGCTTTTTCTGATCGCGCTGATGGCGCCGGCCGGATGGCTGCCCGACGAGGCGTGGTTCGCCGGGCTCAGCCTCGGTCTCGCGTTGGGGCTGGTCAGCGTCGGCCTCGTGGTTTCGGCCGCGCACCTGCACCATCCGGAGCGCGCCTGGCGCGCGTTCAGCCAGTGGCGCTCCTCGTGGCTGTCGCGCGAGGGCGTGTCGGCGGTGGTCACCTACGTGCCGGCGCTCGCGTTCGCCTGGCTGTGGGTCGTCGCAAGCCGACCGGGTCCCTGGCTGATCGCGACCGGCCTGCTGACCGCCGCATTGGCTGCCCTGACCGTTTACTGCACGGCCAATATTTACGCCTGCCTGGCCCCGATACGCCAGTGGCGCCATCCGCTGGTGGCTCCGGTGTTTCTGACATTCGGGCTGATGTCCGGTGCGTTCTGGCTGCTCGCCCTAAGCAGCGCTTTCGGCGCGCCCCATCCGGCGGCGCTGACGGCTGCGATCGCTCTGGCGGCGGTGGCCTGGGGCCTCAAGTGGCGCTATTGGCGCGGCATCGACCGCGCCGCCCCGACCAGCACGCCGGCGACGGCCATCGGGCTCGAGGGAACGGTGCGGGTCCTCGACCCGCCCCATACCGAGGCTAATTATCTGTTGAACGAAATGGGCTACCGGGTGGCGCGCAAGCATGCGGCCAAGCTGCGCCGGATCGCATTGGTCCTCGGATTCGCGATTCCGGCGGGGCTGATCGCGCCTGTCTGGGCCGCGTCGGCGGTGCCGGCCGAACTGTTGCTGGCGCCCGCGGCCGTTTCCAACCTGCTCGCGGTAGCCGTTGAGCGCTGGCTCTTTTTTGCCGAGGCCAGCCACACGGTGACCCTGTACTACGGTCGCTGAGCGCTCGTTCTCGATTCGGAATCCGGGGCTGTGGTATGTCTGAGCGCATGGCGCGCTTGTTCTTGTTGATTGTCCTCGGCTGCTGCCCGACGGGTGCCAAGGCACAGCTCATTTTCGCCGACGGTTTCGAGGGTGCGGTGAACCGTGCGCTGCGCTTTTTCGGCAACGGCGTGAACGACATCGACCGGGTCAAGATCCGGATCGACGATCCGGGCACGGTCGAACCCGGCCCGCCGGTGGACGTGGGCGCGACCGATTTCACGATCGAACTGTGGCTTAGGGCCGACCCCGGCGACAACGATGCCGCCGCGGTTGACTGCGGCGACAACAACAACTGGATCCTGGGCAACATCGTCATCGACCGCGATCGCTTCAACCAGGGCCGCGCCTACGGCCTGTCGATCGCGGGCCGGCGCCTGGTGTGGGGCGTAGACGGCGATTTTTCGAGCTTCACGATCTGCGGCGCGACCATCATCGACGACGCCGAGTGGCACCACGTCGCGTTACAGCGGCGGCGCTCCGACGGCCGAATGGAGCTGTTCGTGGACGGCGCGCTCGACGCCCAGGGGATCGGGCCCGGTGGCGACGTGTCGTACCCCGACGACGGGGCGCCCGGAAACTTCTGCGGCGGTCCGTGCGTCAATTCCGATCCGTTCATCGTGCTCGGCGCCGAGAAACACGACGCGGGGTCCGCATATCCGTCCTATGCCGGCTTCATGGACGAGCTGCGCTACTCGACCACGCTGCGCTACGGAGCCGATTTCGCGCCGCCTGCTTCGGGGTTTACGCCGGACGCCGACACGGTTGGCCTGTACCACTTTGACGAAGCCGGCGGCACGACGATCGAGGACTCATCGGGCGTTGGACCAAGCCCGGGCGAGCTGCGTTTCGGCGGCTCGCCCGCGGGGCCTTTGCGGCTGTCTTCGGGCGCCCCGACGGGCGGTCCGTAGCGTCTACCAATCGAGCAACCCGTGGGGTACGCTGCCGCCATGGAAACCATGGAGCGAAAGCGACTTCGGCCCGGTCGCTTCAAGGGCGGGCTGCAGCTGGCCGGGCACAAGGAGGTGTCGACTCGTGAGCCGATTAGGACGGCGCCGCCTCCGGAGCGGGCCATCGTGCCGCTCCAGCAGCACCTCGGCGAGCCGGCGGCGTTTAACGTGAAAGTAGGCGACCGCGTCGTGCGCGGTCAGCCGATTACTCGGACCGATCACTACGTCGCGGCCGAGCTGCACGCGCCGATCTCTGGGCGGGTGACGGCGATCGAAGACCACCCCGTGCCCGCGATGAGCAGCGTGGCGAACCCGTGCGCGGTCATCGAAACCGACGGGACGGAACGCCGATATGCAGGTTACCAGCCCATGACCAGTTCCAAGGGCGTTCCGGTGGCCAAGGTCGTCGAGCGGGTGCGGACCGGGGGCGTCGTCGGACTCGGCGGCGCCGTGTTCCCGTCTCACGTCAAACTAACCGTGCCGCCGGCACATCCGCTGGAGGCGCTGATCCTCAACGGCGCCGAGAGCGAACCCTACATCACCGCCGATGAGATCTTGGTCCGCGAGCGGGCCTCCGAGATCGTCTCGGGTGCGCAGGTCATCATGTACGCGCTGGGCGTGAATCGTTGTCTGGTTGCGATCGCTAACGATAAGCCCCACGCGCTGGAGGCCATGAGCACCGCGCTGGACGCCGAGCGGGACGACCGTTTCGATCTGATCGGCGTGGACGCGATTTATCCGGTCGGCGCCGAGCGCCAATTGATCAAGGTGCTGGTCGGACGGGAGGTGCCTTCCAGCGGTCTACCGCCGGACATCGGCTACGTGTGCCACAACGTGGGCACCGCGTTCGCCGTCAAGCGGGCGGTCATTGATGGTGAGCCGCTGATCGAACGGATCGTGACCGTGACCGGTCCCGGAGTCCGCAAGCCGGGTAACCTGGTGGTTCGGCTCGGCACTCTCGTCAGCGACCTGATCGAACAATGCGGCGGCTATGCCGATGACGTCGAGATGCTGGTCATGGGCGGCCCGCTGACCGGCGTTGCGCTGGAGACCGACGCGGTGCCGGTGGTCAAGGCGACCAACTGCATTTTGGCACTGACGCGCAGCGAGCTGTCGAGCGGCGACGACGCACGGCCCTGCATTCGCTGCGGCGCTTGCGCACAGGCCTGCCCCGCGCAGCTCCTGCCGCAGCAACTCCACTATCACGCTCGCGTCGGGCAGCTCGATCGAGTGCTGGACCACGATTTGTTCGATTGCATCGAATGCGGCTGCTGCGATCTGGTTTGCCCGAGCCACATCGCGCTGACTCAAAGCTTCCTAAACGCCAAGGCTTCAGTCTGGGCGCGGGAGCGTCGCCGGCGAAAATGGTTCGCATCGGCTGAGGCCGCGGCGATGACGGAGCCGGCGCGCAAGGACTGAGCGGCCGGGTTGTGGCAGAATCGAGCTAGCCAAGCGAGGTAAGCCCGATGGCCGTATTCAAGCTGGAGCGAGGGATCAAGGCGCGCGCCGACCTGGTTTGGCAGGTGATCTCGGACGTCGCGGGCTTGGCCGAGGTCGCGCCCCACGTCAGCAAGGTCGAG
>JBFGYD010000286.1:0-4313 GCA_041587615.1 Lysobacterales bacterium | reverse complement strand
GCTGGGCCTTGGGGTCGGTTTCGATATCGAACGACAAGACCGCCGGCGTGATCGTCGCCGGCGCCGGGCTCAGCTCGGGGTCGTCGAACACGTGGTCCACGCCGGTGCCCGGGTGCACTACGCCGTCGATCTCGCAGCCGCCGCGAACGCCGCGGTCGATCAGGTAGCGGACCGCGAAACGCACGTCGGCCTCGAAGGTGTCGATGCCGGCGGTGTGCAGGCGCTCGCGCAAGCCCGGCGCGTCTCCCGGCGTCGAGACCTCGACCCGGCACACCGGCTCGCCACTGAAGGTCACGCGATGGCAATGAAAAATGTTCGGCGCGCCGCGCTCGCGAGCGGCGCTTTCATCGTCGGCGCGGATGTAAAAACGCGGCCGCTGGCGATGGTCCCGGACCAGGAACGTCGAGCCGTCTTCGAGCTTGCCGAACAGATACACCACCGGCGCCCCCGCCTGCACGCGGTAGCTGGCCTGCAGGATGAAACCGCGAACGCTCACGGGGCCATTGTGCCACGGGCTAGATCGGGCGGAGCTGATCCTCGATCGGGCGGGTCTTGTCGGTCACGGTATCGCCAGTGTGCAGCGTGCCCTTGTGCTCGACCAGCATCACCAGGCACTCCTGCTCGGCCACCGGATTGTGGCGAGCGCCCTTTGGCACCACGTACAGATCCCCGGCCTCGAGCTCGACCGAATGGTCCTCGAATTCGATCCGCAACGATCCTTTGAGGATCAAAAACAGCTCGTCCTCTCGGTCGTGGCTGTGCCATTCGAGGCGCCCCTTGAGTTTGGCCACCTTGACGTATTTGTCGTCGACCTCGGCGATGACCCGCGGCGACCAGTACTCGGTCAGGCTCTCGGCCATTCTCAGGGGTGAACGAACTTTGCCCATGGTTGACGCCTCTTGATCGGAGGGCGCTGGTCATTATGACGATTCTGGAGTCCTTGAGCGAACCCTTACTCCGGCCGCGGCCCTTGCATCCCGACGCCCTTTGCGCCGATGATCCGCACCTGCCCCTACGAGAGTCCCCTTCGATGAGCACCCCTGAAAACGTCCAGATCCGCCTCAATCAGCGCCCGACCGGCCACCCGGACGAGAACACGTGGAAGGTCGTCACCGAGCCGGCGCCCAGCCCCGGCGAGGGCGAGATGTTGCTGCGCAACATTTATCTTTCGATCGACCCGGCGATGCGCGGCTGGCTCAACGACGCCAAGTCTTACATCCCCCCGGTGGGCATCGGCGAGGTCATGCGCGCGCTGAGCCTGAGCCAGGTCGAGGCCTCGAACCACCCCGGGTTTGAGGTCGGCGACTACGTCACCGGCACCCAGGGGGTCCAGCTCTACGCGCTGTCCGACGGCGAGGGACTGCGCAAGGTCGATCCCGGTCTGGGGCCGCTGCCGCGCTATCTCAGCGTGCTCGGCATGACCGGCATGACCGCCTATTTCGGGCTGCTCGAGGTGGGACAGCCCAAGGAAGGCGAGACCGTGCTGGTCTCCGGCGCGGCCGGTGCGGTCGGCGGCGTGGTCGGCCAGATCGCCAAGATCAAGGGCTGCCGCGCGGTCGGAATCTGCGGCGGCCAGGAGAAGTCTCGCTTCGTGGTCGAGGAGCTGGGCTTCGATGCCGCGATCGACTACAAGACCGAAGACCTCAAACGGGCGATCAAGTCGAACTGTCCGGACGGCGTCGACGTCTATTTCGACAACGTCGGCGGCGAGACCCTGGACGCGGCGCTGGCCTGCCTCGCCCAGGGCGCGCGCATCCCGATTTGCGGCGCGATCTCGCAGTACAACGCCACCGACGGGATCAAGGGCCCGGCCAACTACCTGTCGCTGCTGGTCAATCGCGCCCGCATGCAGGGCTTCGTGGTGTTTGACTACGCGGCCTCCTACGGCAAAGCCGCGGCCGAGATGGCCGGATGGATCGCCCAGGGCAAGCTCAAGTCCAAAGAGCACCTGGTCGAGGGCATCGAGCGATTTCCCGAAGCGCTAGGAATGCTGTTCCGGGGCGAAAACCTGGGCAAGCTGGTGCTGAAGGTGGGCGAGGAGTAGCCGAAGTCCCGCCGCGCGTACGGGGCGCTCAGCTAGCTGAGAACCCTTCATCGCTCAACGACTCGGGCAAGGTGGAAGGCGGCGCCGTCTCCAGCACGGCACGCTCCCACTGACGCTCGGGGTCGCCGCGCGTATCGGTGACCGGCTGCTCGGTGCCAACGTCATCTTCTCGCCACGCGACCTGCGCAAACACCATCCACCGCCGACCGTCGGGTGCTCGTAGCCATGCGCCGCGGTAACCGAGGCGCGTTTGATCCGGCCGGGCTCGATTCAGCGGGGCGAGTTGCAGGTAGCGCTCGACAAGCCCCGAGGCGCTTCCCGGCTCAACGGCCCATGACGGGTCGGGGCGCCCCGAGTACAGCAGGGCGCCCGCGGTCCACGAGGCGGCGTCGCGAGTTTCGTCGGTTCGCAATTGCCGAGCGACCTCTTTTGGGCAAATGGAGTGGACCCAAACGTACCATTCTTAGCGTGACAGTCGATAGAGCAGCTTGAGCCGGCGTTTGGTTGCGCGCCTATTTGTTGACCCGGGTCAATCGATTGCGCGAGTTACGGCTTACTCGCAATCACATGGCGCCACAGCCAGCCGAGCTGAACCTCCCAATAGCCGTCGGCGAACGGCGCCCGGTGATGGGCATCGTGGCCCTGCTGCATGCGGATCCCGTGGGCCGCGCCGGGGAAGATCATCAGCGTCACGCGGTCGTTGCCGGCCTCGCGCAGGCCCTCGGTCCAGCGCGCCACCGCCAGTTCGGTCGGTTGATCGCGGTCGCGGTCTCCGAACAGCAGCAGCACCGGGCACGTCAAGGTGGCAATGTCGGGGGCCGGGTCGTAATTGGCCACCCAGCTCCAGTTCCCGCGGTTTTCGAGGGATGGGAGGATGCGAACCAGTTGCCGCGCGAGCGGGTTGAGCGGCTGCTCGGAACGGGCGTTCAGTGCATCGAGGCGCGCCTTCAAATCCGGGCGGCCCTCTCCGCTGCCGAGGTATTCGAAGTACCGTTCGACCAGGCCGAATCCCTCGGCCCGTTGGGACGCGGTCATCCCCGCGGCCTCGAAATTCTGACCGTAGGAGTAAAGCTCCGATTCGCGCGGGGTCGCGCCGCCGCCGGAGACCACGATCATGAATGCAACGTCCTTCGCGCGCGCGGCCGCCACCGGTGCGATCCAGCCGCCCTGACTGATCGCCCAAAAACCGATTCGCGCGGGGTCGACTCGCGATTCGGTCTTCAGGTGCTCGACCGCTGCCAGCGCATCGCCCGCCAAATCGTCCAGCGACGAGGTGACCCAGGACCCTCCCGACCTCCCGGCGCCCCGCTTGTCGAAAAAAAGGCTGGCCACGCCCAGCTTCGCGAACGCCTCGGCGTAAGGCCGAAATCCGGCCCGCGTCATCGGACCCGATCCGTGCAGATAAACGATCGCCGGCGCGAGACCCTCGGCCGGCAACAGCAACGTTCCAACAAGCGCCACGTCGCCGTTCCTGAAACTCACCTGCCGCTCGATGGGCGGCGCGGCCGCTAGGTCCCGGACGGCCAACAGCAGCAGCAAAAG
Source organism: Lysobacterales bacterium (assembly GCA_041587615.1). Classification (GTDB taxonomy): domain Bacteria; phylum Pseudomonadota; class Gammaproteobacteria; order Xanthomonadales; family SZUA-38; genus JBFGYD01. The sequence goes on along the minus strand of JBFGYD010000286.1, from coordinate 727 downwards.
AGACACTTTCGGTACCCATGCTCGAGCGCTCGCTTTCATCCCCACCTCAGTCAACCGCGTTTGTGCTTCATGACAGGGACTGGCGAGGCTTGAACACCGTTACAACGGAAAGCGCGGTCAGGATCGCGACGCTGGCGATCAATACAACCGCTTCGGGCGCGGCCCAGTTGCCCTCGACGATGGCGTAGAGCAGCACGAAGGCAAGCATCGAGAGGTTGGTCAGCAGGCAGAAAATCGACAGCATGCTCGACGGATCTCGGGCGTGCGCGCGCAGCAGATTGATGAACCCGGCAAACCACAGCGCCAGCCCCCCGGTCAGGAACCACAGCGCCGCTGACGACAGCTCCTGAAAACTCAGCGGCGCGGCGACGAAATTGTGGATGCATCCCATCAGCACCAGAAACCAGCCCAGAACCCGATCGACGATGCGCATGACCACCTCTGCCGTGTTTCGTGCCCAGGCACCTATGCCATGTTCCCGCGCCGCTAGCAACCGGGTGGGAACGCATCGGACTGCCGACCAGCTTCTGGTTCTCGTCGCCTGTTACGGTCATCATCCTGTGCCGCTGCCGGCCGGATCATAAAAAAGGCCCCCGCCGAGGCGGGGGCCCAGAGCCCATCGGTTGGCAATGAAGAATTACAGGCTGCCGGTGATCTCGATGACGTTGGAGGTCACCGTACCGGAGCTGGCCTCGAATCCCAGCTCACCGGCCACCAGGGCGTAGGT
>JBFGYD010000285.1:0-4319 GCA_041587615.1 Lysobacterales bacterium | reverse complement strand
TCAGCCAGCCAGTAGAGCCCGATCGAAGTGACGATTCCCAAAACAAGGAACGATACCCCAAACCAGGCCAGCCAGCGTTTTAAAGCCCCGCGTTCGATGCTAGCCATGCGGGCGGAGTTCCCTCAGAGTTCGGCCGCCAGCAGGGACCCCTCGCGGATGGCCCGCTTGGCGTCCAGTTCGGCGGCCAGTTTCGCACCCCCGATCAGGTGCGGGGTCACGCCCCCGGCCTCGAGCCGCGGCGTCAGTTCACGCAGCGGGAGCTGGCCGGCGCAGACCACGATGTTATCTACCGCCAGGAGTTGCTCTTCCGCCTCGGTGGCGATGCGCAGGCCCTGATCGTCGATGCCGAGATAACGGCAGCCCCCGATCATCCGCACGCCGCGGTCGCGAAGCTGCTTGCGGTGAATCCAGCCGGTGGTTTTGCCCAGACCTTTGCCGTGCTTGGCGGTGCCGCGCTGCAGCAGGCAGATCTCGCGCGCCGGCGGCAGGATGCGGCGCTCGATCCCCTCCACCGAGCCGCGGACCTCGAAGCCCGGGTCGATGCCCCATTCGGCGAAAAATGCCGCTGGGCCGTTCCCGTTGGTCGCGTGGGACAGAAACTCGGCGGCGTCGAAGCCGATCCCCCCGGCGCCGATGATCGCAACCCGCCCGCCGACCGCGGCGCCGTGCAGCAGCACGTCGACGTACGACAGCACCATCGGGTGGTCCATCCCGGGAATTTCGGGGATGCGCGGTACCACTCCGGTCGCCAGCACGACGTCATCGTAGCCCTCGCCGAGCAGTTCGTCGGCGCCGACGCGCCGCTCGAGCCGCACCCGGACGCCGAGCCGCTCCAGACGACGCGAGAAATAGCGCAGGGTCTCGTGGAACTCCTCCTTGCCCGGAATTCGCTTGGCCATATTGAACTGCCCGCCGATCTGGGCGCCGGACTCGTAGAGGGTCACCCGATGGCCGCGCTCGGCGGCCACCGTCGCGCAGGCCATCCCGGCCGGCCCCGCGCCGACCACGGCAATCCGCTTCGATGCCGCCGCCGGCAGGTAATTGATCTCGGTCTCGTAACACGCGCGCGGGTTGACCAGGCAGGTCGCGCGCTTGGCCTTGAACGTGTGGTCCAGGCAGGCCTGGTTGCAGGCGATGCAGGTGTTGATGTCGGCCGCCCTGCCCTCGCGCGCCTTGTTGACGAAATCGGCGTCGGCCAGCAGCGGGCGCGCCATCGACACCAGGTCCGCATGGCCCGCGACCAGCACCGCCTCGGCGGTCTCGGGCGTATTGATCCGGTTGGTCGCGATCAACGGCAGTTCGACCTCGGGGCGCAGCTTCCCCGTCACCGCGGTGAAGGCGGCCCGCGGCACCATCGTCGCGATGGTCGGGATGCGCGCCTCGTGCCAGCCAATGCCGGTGTTGATCATCGTTGCGCCGGCGGCCTCGACCGCTTTCGCGGTGGCAACGATTTCGCCCCAGTCGCTGCCTCCCTCGACCAGGTCCAGCAGGGAGAGACGGAAAATCAGAATGAAGTCCGGGCCGACCGCGGCGCGAGTGCGCGCGACGATCTCCTCGGCCAGGCGCCGGCGCTTCGCGGCGCTGCCGCCCCACCGATCGGAGCGGTCATTGACCCGAAGAGCGGTGAACTGATTGATCAGATAACCCTCGGAGCCCATGATCTCGACCCCGTCGTAGCCGGCCTCGCGGGCCAGACTCGCGCAGCGCACGAACGCCGAGATTTCCTTTTCCACCCCGCGCGCGGACAGCTTGCGCGGCTTGAACGGGGAGATCGGCGACTTGACCGGGGCGGCCGAAACCACCAGCGGGTGGTAGCCGTAGCGCCCGGCGTGAAGGATCTGCATGCAGATCTTGCCGCCGGCGGCGTGGACCGACGTGACCAGCCGCCGATGCGGAGCGACCTGCCAGCGCCCGATCAGGCACGAGGCGAAAGGCGCCAGCCAGCCGTTGATGCTGGGGGCGATGCCACCGGTCACCATCAGCCCGACACCGCCGCGGGCGCGCTCGGCGAAGTACGCCGCCAGCTTGGAGTAGTCGCGACGCCGGTCTTCCAGTCCGGTGTGCATCGATCCCATCAGGACGCGGTTGTCCAGTGTCGTGAAGCCCAGGTCCAGCGGCTCGAGCAGGCGGGGATACAGAGTTTCCATCAGAACTAGTGTCCTCGAGCGGATTAAGCCGGGTGATGCTACTGGATGGCGCGGCGGTTGCAAGGCTTTTGCCCCGCGGCGCCGGTCAGCGGATAATTGTGTCATGGCCCACGCTCACCACCACCACCAAGGGTTTGCCGAGCCCAACCGCATTTTTGCGCTGGCCGTGCTGCTGAACGTCGGCTACGTCATTGCCGAGGCGACCTACGGCATCCTCGCCGACTCGCTCGCGCTGCTGGCCGACGCGGGCCACAACCTTTCAGACGTGATGGGGCTGCTGATTGCGTGGGGCGGGAGCGCGCTGAGCCGGAAGGTGGCCTCCAGTCGTCACACCTACGGCTTCGGACGGGCAACGATCATTGCCGCGTTGGCCAACGCGGTGATCCTGCTGATTGTGGTTGGGGCTATTGCCTGGGAGGCGATCGGGCGTTTTTCGGCGCCGGTCACGGTCGCGAGCGGCACCGTGATCGCGGTTGCCGCGGTCGGTGTGATCGTCAACCTGGGCACCGCCGCGCTGTTTTTTCGCCAGCGTCATGACGATCTGAACTATCGCGGCGCATTCCTCCACATGGCAGCCGATGCCGCGGTGTCGCTGGCGGTCGTCGCCTCGGGCGTGGCGCTCGCGGTGACCGGCGCACTGTGGATCGACCCGGCCATGAGCCTGGGCGTGGCGGTAGTGATCGCGTTGACAACCTGGGGCCTGTTCCGGGAGTCTTTTTCGCTGGCGCTGGACGGCGTGCCGGCAGCCATCGATACGGCCTCCGTGCGCGAGTGGCTGCTCTCGCTGGACCCGGTGCTGGACGTGCACGACCTGCACATCTGGGCCCTGAGCACGACCGAGACCGCGCTGACCGCGCACCTGGTCAAAGCCGACGAAAGCCGCGACCACGAGCTGCTGGAGCGTATCAACCGTGGGCTGTGCGACCGCTTCAGTGTGACCCACGTGACCATTCAACTGGAGGCTGCCGGCGCGCGGTTTGATTGCGACCTGGCCGAGCGCTGCCAGCCCGGCTAGGGATCGGAATCTTACGCAAAGACGCCAAGCGTGGAGTCGCCAAGGCTTTGCGCGAGAAATGATTCAGCAAACCCAATGTACGCCGGCATGCGTACAGGATTCGCGTTGACTCAAAATCAAGACTTTCTTTCTGCTTTGCGCCTTGGCGCCTATGCGTTTTTCTCTAATCCGTCAGCGATGCAAGCACGTTGTCGAGCAGGCCGAGCAGCGGGGCCCTGGCGGCCTCGACGTTGGCCGTCACCTCATCCATCGTGATCGGCTCCTCGTCGCCAATCCCGGCGGCCCAGTTTGCCACCACACAGATGCTGGCATAGGCCAGGCCCAGTTCGCGCGCCAGCGCCGCCTCCGGCATCGCGGTCATGCCAACCAGGTCGCAGCCGTCTTTTCTCAACCGCGTGATCTCGGCCCTGGTTTCCAGCCTCGGTCCCTGGGTAACCCCGTAGACCGCCCGGCCCGCCGCCAGCGCACCGTTGCGGTCGCCTGCCACGAGGCGCTCACGAACGCCGGGGTCGAACGGCTGGGTCAGATCGACATGCATTGGCACCTCGAGGTCACCGACAAAGCTGTGCTCGCGCCCCCAGGTGTAGTCGATGATCTGGTCGGGCAGCACCAGGGCGGCCGGCGGCATTGCCGGGTTGAGGCTGCCCACGGCGTTGATCGCGAGCACCATCGAGGGCTCGAGCTGGGCCGCCGCCCAGACGTTGGCGCGATAGTTGACCCGGTGAGGAGCGACCGCGTGATCGCAGCCGTGGCGAGACAAAAACCCAATGCGGCGTCTTCGATAGCGGCCGCATTCGAGCACGACGGGGGCCTCATCGAACGGGGTGTCGACCTCGACCGGCGCCGCTCGCTCGAGCGCGGCCCACTGCTCCCAGCCGGTGCCGCCGATCAGCACCAACTCGCATGCGCGATTCGGTTTCTGCGCTGGGTTCATTCGGCTTCCGGCAGGGCGTAAATGCCCGGCAGATGGCGCAGGGTGCCACGATAGTCCATGCCATACCCGAACAAATAGCGGTCTTCGACTTCCAGGCCGACGAAATCGGCCCGCGCGTCGGCGATTCGCCGGTCGTGACGCTTGTCCAGCAGCACCGCCGAGAACACCTCGCGCGCGCCCTGGCCGCGGCAGTAATCGACGATCGCCTTCAGCGTCGGCCCCT
>JBFGYD010000284.1:0-4320 GCA_041587615.1 Lysobacterales bacterium | reverse complement strand
TTGAAAATCGCCGCGGAGTTGTAGCGCCGGTGGGCCGACGGGTTGAACTCACCGCGGGTGACGGCCTCGGCCCAGCCGACGTAGACGTCGAAGTCGTTGCTGAAGTTCATCAGATCGACCGAGCGTCCCCCCGGCGGCCGGCCGCCGATCTCGCCGAACACGGCCTCGCCCGAGGGGGTCAGAAACCACTCCATGTGGGTAAAGCCGGTGCGAAACTCGAGCGTCTCGATGACGCGCCGGCCGAGTTCGCGCCCCGGGGCAAGCTCCGGGCGCTCGAGGTTGCGCAGGTTCACCGTCTGCATCGAGATCCACTCGACGTTGCGGCCGATGATCGGCTTGGGGCGGTACCAGGCGATGTTCTCGTACAGGATGCGACCGCCGGCACAAACCGTGTCGAAGGTGTATTCCTCGCCCTCGATGAATTCCTCCACGCTGACCTCGCGATGCTCGCCCACGTCGGCGATGGCGGCGGCGAGCATCGCCTCGTCGCGCACCTCGTGCGTGTGCGCCGAGCCGGCGCCGGCGATCGGTTTAACCACCAGCGGCAGGCCGATGGTCTCGGCCGCGGCACGAATCGCCGCGGCGCCGGTCGCGGTTGCATGGCGCGGCGTGCGCAGTCCCGCCGCATCGAGGGCGTCCTTCATTTTTTGCTTGTCGCGAAAGAGCTCGGTCTGGGCCGCGTGCATCCCGCCGACGCCGAGCATCTCTCGCAGTTGCGCGGCCAGCATCATGAACGGTTCCCACAGGCACTCGACGCGGTCGATTCGGGCTTGCGCCGCGCGCTCGCGAACGGCCGCGAGCACCGAGTCGGTGTCGACCAGCGACGGCACGCGAATGTAGTCCGACAGGCTGCGCTTGACGACCTCGGGCAGCGACGGCACCGCGTGCTCGCCCAGCCCGATGACGCGCGCCCCGCACTGCGCGAGCCCGCGGCTGAAGTCGGCCATCTCGGCGGGATAGCCGGGAGAGATGAACAGGACGTTGATGCTTATTTCCTTATCCGGTCGCTGGACGACTTATTGTAGACCGTCCGCGCAGCGACCGCCCGACGATGCCCGGCGCCGCGAGATAAGGGTCAAACCGTCCGGGTTGCCACCGCGGGCGGCACCGAAGCCGCTTTGCGGGCCGGGCCCAGCACCGCCAACTGACCGACGACGAACAGCGCCCCCATCGCGGCCGGGACCAGGTACCAGGTGATCGGTGTCAGGCTGAACGCATCGACCATCCAGATGTTCAGACCCACGGCCAGCGCACCGCCGGTGACCACGCCGACGACACTGATCAGGAAGTTCTCGGTCAGGAAGTAGCGCAGGATCGCGGCCTTGCTCGCGCCCAGCGCGCGGCGCACGCCGATCTGCTTGGTCCGGCGGCTAACGCTGAAGCTGGCAAGACCCACGATCCCGAGCGCGGTGATCACGGTCAGGACGATGATCACGAACGTCAGCATCTTGATCATCGACGCGTCGGCCCGGTAGCTTCGCTCGCGGGTTTCCTCCATCGTCGTCAGCGAGCGGATGATGCGGTCCTTGTTGGATTCCGCCAGCATCTTTTCGATTTGCGGCATCAGCTCGTCGCGCCGTCCCGGTTCGGTGCGGATGATGTAGCGGGTCGAGCCGAACAGCGTGTGCTGCGGCACCAGCATGACCCGTTCGACCCCGCTCCAGCCGTTCCAGGCGGCCTGCATCCGCTCGATGATGCCGGTGATCGTCAGCGGCTCGGCGTCGTTGATGTACACGGTCGCGCCCAGCGCCGAGTCCGGATCGTCCGGAAACAGCGTTTCGGCCATCGCCCGGGTGATCAGGGTCTTGTCGGGCCACTCGGTCGAGGCCCGCTCGCGCCAGCCGATGTCGGTCGGGGCGAAGTTCTCTCCGGCGACCAGCTTGAGGCCGTAGGCGTCGAGGCCGTGTTCGTCGACGAAATAAACCGCGACGCCGGTAGCGTCTTTGCCGGTCCCCGGCTCGGTCTGCAGCCCCATCGACCAGCCGCCGCCGGACAGCGGCACCGAGTTGGACTGAATCACATTGATGACGCCGGGGGTGCCGCGGATCGCGGCCAGATCCTCCTCGATCGTAACCCGTTCGTTGAAATCGGTGGCGAACCCGACGCTGGAAAGATAGAAAATATTCGGCTCGTCGATGCCGCTGGGTCTCGCCATCAGCCGGGCGCGTTCCTGCATGATCGAGATCGCGTTCACCATGATCGCCATCGTGACCGCGATCTGCAGCGCAATCAGGATCGCGCCGGTCTTGTTGCGCATCAGCGCGCGCCAGATCGGTCCCAATTCCATATTCGTCTCCCTTTTAAAGTCCTGACCCTGTCCAGGACACTATTGCGTCTTCAGGTGGCTGGCCGGCGCGATGCGGCACGCGCGCCAGGTCGGATACAGGCCGGCAGCGAGCGCCGAGGCGATCGCCAGCGCGATGGCCGTGAACACCATCGGCCAGTCCAGCCCGGTCAGGTCGTTGACGAAATCGCCGTAAAGAGTGTCAATGCCGCGCAGGCCCAGCCAGGCGAGCCCGAGCCCGACAATGCCCCCACCGACGCCGATCAGCGCCGTTTCGACCAGATGCTGGTTGAACAATGCCCATTTGCTGGCCCCGAGCGCGCGGCGCAGGCCGATTTCGCCGGCCTTGCCGTGGAACTTGGCCAGCAGCAGCCCGATCGTGTTCAGCAGGCACACGATCAGGAACAGAACCGACATCCACATCATCATCTGCGCGTCTTCTTCGACCACTTCTTCGTCGGCCATCCACTGCATGACGTCGCTCAAGCGGTTGTTCAGCGGTCTAGGAAAACGCCCGAGCCCCTTCTGCTCCTCGGCGTAGGCGTTCAGAAACGCCAGGTAGTCCTGCTCCTCCTCCGGCGTGCGCAGTTCGGCCCAAAACTGGATCCAAACGCACTCGGAGTTGAGGAACGCCTCGTACCCCTCGCCCTCGACCGGCTTCCAGCAGTTCGTGTTGCCGTTGCGCGGCAACTGGTTGGCGATCGCAACGTTAAACGGGATATAGATCTCCTCGGGGTCGTTGAACGCGCCGTTGGTCACGTCGTAGAACTTCGGCACCGGCTGCCAGTCGTCGAGCACTCCGACGACCCGGAACTGCATGCCGTTGAGGCTGACCTGGCGGCCGACCGAGTCCTCCCCGCCGAACACGCGCTCGTTGATGGGCTGGCTCAAGACCACGACCTGCTCCAGGTTCTCGTCGGCCGAACTGTCCCAGCCGCTGCCGTACTTGAACGGCAGGTCGAACATTGGAAAGAAATCGGCCCAGGTGTTGCGGGTATCGACCAGGAACGGCAGTTCGTCCTCGCCGGCGGGCTCCAGCACCAGCCCCGAGCGGTTGTTCGCGACCTGCCGAAAGGCTTTCCCGGCCTTCATCAGCGCCATCGCGTCGAGATAGGTGAGCTGATCGGGCGGGCGCCCGGACTCGTAGTACGGGTCGTTCGGGTCCCAACTGTCGAGCTGGACCGCGAACAGTTGATCCGATTTGTGTGGGATCGGATTCTTCCCCATCAGGTAGTTGACCGTGATCGTGGTCATCGCCGCGCCGATCCCGACTCCGATGGCGGCGATCATCAGCGCGCTCAGGATCGGATTGCGGCGGATGCTGCGCCACCCGAGTTTCAGGTAGTAGCTGATCATGACTAGCGCGCCGCCGCGGCGATCGGCGCCAGCTGGGCGTCCTCGGCCACGTCGCTGATCCGGCCGTCGCGAATGTGGACGTTGCTCCGCGCCCGGTTGGCCAGGGTCGGGTCGTGGGTCACCATGATAATGGTCGTGCCCGCGGCGTTGATCTCGTCGAGGAGCTCCATCACGCTCAACGCCATTTGCGTGTCGAGGTTGCCGGTGGGTTCGTCGGCAAGCAGAAAACGAGGCTCGCCGGCCAGCGCGCGTGCGATCGCTACCCGTTGCTGCTGACCGCCCGAGAGCTGCGACGGCAGGTGCTTCATGCGCGAAGCCAGGCCCACGGTCTCCAGCACCCGGTCAATTCGGCGTTTGCGCTCGCCCGCCTTGAAGCCGCGATAGCGCAATGGCACGTCGACGTTGTCGAACAGATTCAGATCCGGAATCAGGTTGAAGCTCTGGAAAATGAATCCGATTTTTTCGTTGCGCAGCCGCGAGCGCTCCTTGTCGCCGAGCCCCGACACGTCGTTACCGTCCAGGCGATAGGTGCCGCTGGAAAAAGACTCCAGCAGGCCGGCGATGTTCAGGAACGTGGTCTTGCCGGAACCCGAGGGCCCGGTCACCGCGACGAAGTCGCCGTCGCCGACCTCCAGCGAAAACTCGCGCAGCGCATGGGTTTCAACGGTGTCGGTCCGGTA
>JBFGYD010000283.1:0-4322 GCA_041587615.1 Lysobacterales bacterium | reverse complement strand
TCCCCCAGCATGGGATCGCCCGAGGCGGAGTTGCCGCAGCCGTTCGTCTCGACCAGGTTCGCCTCGTTAGCCAGCACCATGCCCTGGTTGAAGCAGTCTCCGTTGGTGCTGTTCGCCACGAGCGTTGCCGTCATGCTCAGCGTGCCCGCAGAAGGCAACCGGATACCGCCCCCGAAGCCGGTCGCGGTATTGTCCGAAACGGTCGCGTTGTTCAACCTCAGGATGTCGGACGCGCCGTACAAGCCGCCTCCGCGACTCGCCATATTCCCGGACACGGTGCTGTGATTGATGGTCACCTCGCCCGAGCTATAGATGCCACCGCCATAATCCGTCGCGGTATTGCCGGAGATCGTGCTGTTGCTCACGGTCAGGGTGATCCCGCTGGTGGCGATGCCGCCGCCGTGGGTGGTGGCCTGGCTGCTGGACACCACGCTGTCGATCAAACTCAGCCGGTTCGCGTTGTTGATCGCACCGCCGAGGTCAGCCGATCCGGCGGTCAGCGTCACGCCGTCGATCGTGGCGTCCCCGGCGGGGGCGGCGATCGCGAAAATTCGGGAGTTGCCGCCGCCTGAAATGGTCAGCAGATCCGCACCCGGTCCCCGCACCGTGATTTTCGACGTGATCTCGAGTTGACCGTTTTCCAGCGCGATCGCGCCGATCGTGGGATCGAATAGGATCGTGTCGTCGCCGCTGCCGGTCGAGCAGCCGGCGACGGCGGTGTTGCCGTTGGCGCTGGCAATCGCATCCCGCAGGGTGCAGCCGGGTCCTCCGGAGTCTCCTGCATCGTTTACCGTAATGTCCGCCCCGGCGGCTGCCGTGGCAACGCCCTGGGCAATCGCGAGGGCCAGCAGCTTGCGCTCGAGGTGGGTTCGGCGGAACCGGGACTTGCGCTTTTTTTGCATGGACTCTGCCTCTCCGGCTTCGTTTGCCGGACCCAAATCGCTGGCACCCGCCGATTAAATCGCCGCTTGCTTCCCCGTGCATAAACTTATTACTGAATGGCGCTCTGTTGCAAGGACCGCTCCGCCGGCGCCGTCGGCAGAGGCGGTCCTTTCGCGCTGGCGTATAATAGTAGTATGAAAATCAAGACATCTATCACACTATCCCGTGAAGTGCTGGCCGAACTCGATCGACTCGTGAGCGCGGGAACGAATCGCTCGCGGCTCATTGAGAGAGCGGTGCGGGAGTTCATCGCTAACACCAAGCGCGAGCAGCGCGATGCCGCCGATCGCGCAACCCTCAATGCGCACCATGAGAAATTTTCGAGAGTGATGGAAGAGACGCTGGACTACCAAAGCGGCGGCGGGTGAAGCGCGGCGAACTCTACCGGCTCCGGAAACCCGGCGGCGGCGATCCGAAGCAGTTTCGGGTGTTCGTCATCGTCAGCCGTCAAACCTTGATCGACTCACAGTTTCCAACCGTGGTCTGCGCCCCGGTTCACAGCCAGCGGCACGGGCTGGCCACCCAGGTCGGCGTTGGGGCGGCAGAGGGTCTCAAGTCCGACTCGGCGATTCTGTGCGATGGACTCATCAGCATTCAAAAGAGGGCGCTCACCGATTTCGTCGGTGCGCTGGGCCGCGATCAGATGAAGGCGCTGGACACCGCGGTGGCGATCGCGCTTGGGCTGGAGTGAAACGGATTAGTTGACAGTGAAGGTCTTGAGCAGGCCTTTCTCGCCCGCGTCGGGCACCTCAGAGATCCAGGCGTAGCGGCCGGGGGCCAGGTCGATTCGCAGGTAGGCGGTCGCGCCGGCCGGCATTTCGTTGATCCCGCCCAGGAACTCGGCCGGCGCCGGAGTCTCCAGGCCCTCGGGGGCGCGCCAGTCCATCCAGGCCGCCAGCGCATCGAGGTCGGTGTCGTCCGCCAGGCGCACCAGATGGACGTCGTGGCCGACGAAATTTTCGTACACCCGCTGGTCCTCGAATACGACCGCGACGACCTGGGTCCCGGCGCTGGGCTCCCCGGCGATTTCGATGCCGTGCTCGCTCGACAGGGTCAGGCGAAGATCCGCCGCCGGCGGCTCGGTCGGCAAATCGTCGCCGGTCACGGTGAACTCGTGCACCATGCCGTAGGCGTCGGGCGCCGGGTTGTAGGAATGAAACACGCCGCCGGTCTTGACGTAGCACTCGATCAGGTAGGTGCCCGGCTCCAGGTGGATCGTCGCCTCGCTCGTCTGGCCGGGGGACGTAAAACCGGGGCCGCCCACGAACACGATGCCCCCGAACCACTCCGGAAGCTCGCCGAACTTGGCCATCCCCGCGTCGGTGTCGCCGGCGTTCAGTAGATCCATGCCCTGCTGGAACAGCGGCGCGACCTCGGCCTGCTGCTCGGCGATGCCGATGCCCTCGGGCAGTCTCTCGATCAGCGCGAAATGGACCATGCCGGACTCGTTGCGAAACCGAAAAGTATTCCAGCCGGAGGGAACTTCCGCCGGCGCCTCGAAGCTCAAGCCGCGCGCGACGATCTCGACGACGGCGGGTGGCGATACGGCGCTTGTCAGCGTCGTGGGCTCTGGCGATGGCAGGGTCGGTGGAGCCTCGGAGCCGCAGGCGGCGAGCCATATCATCAAAGGCGCGAGCAGCGCCGGAATCCTTAGCCTTATCATGAGTTCCCCTCGCTCAGTCAGGGGACATACGTTATCACGTTGCGCGGTCGTTTCCCGGCTGAAACTCCGGCTGCGGTTAGTTGGGGCTTTCCGAGGCAGCGGGCGATTCTGGCTGGGTCAGGCGGCCTTCAGCGAATGTCCAGCCGGTGTCCAGCGCGAGTGTCCAATCCGCACCCGTCATCCCCCCTGCCACGATCTCGGTGACGGGGGAGACCCGCAAGGACGTGAAATCGGGGGAGATCAGCGCGGGGCCCTCGACTTCGATCCGACCCCACAGATCGGTCACAGTCAAGCCGCGGTAGATCGTGCCCTCCGGAGGCAGCGCGCTGACGCTGCGCGGATCGAACGACATTTGCGCCTCGGCCAGGGGCAGCACCAGGGCGTCGGGGCCGAGCAGCAGCGCGCGCAGGCTTTCGCGCTCGGACGCGCGCTCGCTCGCCCTCTCGATCTCCTCGGCTTCGACAGCTTCCAGGCCGTAGGCTCGCGCCCGGTCGCGCGCCTTGGTTTCTTCAGCCGACGCCGAGGGCAGGGCGCGCCCGGCGATGTCGGTGAAGTCGGCGCCGGCCAGCACCCGACTGCGCCAGTCCGGGGCGATGTGGTCCAGCAGCAACCCCCAGGCAGGACCGGACGCGTAGGCGAAACGCCGCGCCAGGTGGTCCCAGCCGTCGGCTCGGGCGAGTGCCTCGGCGGCGCGTTCGGCCGCGGCCTCGCCGGGGTAGGCCAGGCGGACGCCGGTGTACTCGGCCAGACCCTCGTTGATCTCGAGCGCCCACTCGGCCGCGCGCGCCGCCTCGACCAGACGGTGGCGGTGGCGACGCAGGGCCAGCGCGTCGGCGAGCGCGGCGTGTCGATCCTTTCCGGTCAGCGCTTCCCGCAGCGCGCGCCACTCCAGGCGCATCCAGACACGACCGTCGGCCTCGTCCAGGTGCGCGTTCCTGTTTTCCTGCCCGTCAAGGCCCAACTCCGGCTGAATCCGGTGGAAGGACTCGTGAACCAGCAGGCACATCCGCTCCGCCGGGTCGTCCGGCAGTGGCCACAGGACGAGGGTCCAGCGCCGACCTTGCCAATCCACGCCGGTGTTGGCGCGGGGCAGCGATGCCGGCAGCGGGCCGGCGTACACGTCGCCGACGGCGGGCAGCGTTCCGTTCGGATCGGGATCGCTGGCATACAGCCGGCCGGCCTCGAAATCGGCGATCAGAACCCCACCGCACAGCGAACGTCCCCATAACTTCCCGGCGTCGTGGGCACAGCGTTCCTCGAAGCCCGCGAAGGCTGCTCCGACGCCGTCCGGTACCGCCTCGGCCACGGCCACCGTCCCCGCCAGCAGGGTGATGACGAACATGCTCATAGTCTTGCCTCCCGGCGGTGTTGTCCCGTATAGACGCTCACTGGACCGGATCGGTCGCAGGCCGTATTCTCGAATCTCGATTGAGGAGCCGAAATGTTAGAAAAACTCGAACGAATACCGGCCGATCCGATTCTTGGCCTGATCGCCGCCTACCGCAACGACCACAACCCGCACAAGATCGACCTCGGGGTGGGCGTGTACAAAGACGAAAACGGACACACGCCGATCTTGAAATGCGTCAAGAAGGCCGAGCGCGTGCGAATCGAGGGCGAGGATTCCAAGACCTATCTCGGGCCGCCGGGAGTGGTCGGCTTCAACAAGCAGAGCCAGGCGCTCGTCTTCGGCGCCGATTCGACGCCGTGTGCGGCC
>JBFGYD010000282.1:0-4329 GCA_041587615.1 Lysobacterales bacterium | reverse complement strand
TCGTGACCGGGAGGTCGCCTCGCGCCGGCGAGTTGGCGATGGCTTGCCTTCCAGCGGACACCGCGGCAGTCGGTCTTGAACGGGGCTACCTGCGGGCCGGCGACTGCCCCAGCGGGGCCACCCCGGTCCTCAAGTGGATCGCGGCGGGGGCCGGGGAAGTCGAACTCGACCTGACCTATCGCGAAACGATCGTCGAGAGCGTGCTCGTGCGGCTGTCCTCAAAAAACGAGACACCGATCGCGCCCGGTTCCGGGCCGGCGTCGGCGCCGCAGACGGGACCGGCGCCGCCGGCTCCGGAGGCCGACACTTCGGAACTGGACCGGGCCGCCGCCCGGCTCAAGCAGGACGCGCGCGAGATGGTGGTCAGCGAGGCGGACATCCCGAGTGCCGCCGAACTGCTGGCCGGCAGCACCAGGCCGGAGCCGTCGCGGCCGGTCGCGGCCGGTGGCTCGCCGCCGGCGACGGACCGGCCTGTCGAGTCCGAGCCGGCGGCGCCGGATCCGAATCAGGTGCCCGAACCGGACTCACCCGCGGACGACGCGGCTGAACCGGCAGCGGACCCTGCTGGCGGAGACCGGCCCGAGGCCGGCGAACCGGCCCGAATCACGCCGGCGGCCGGGTCCGCGGCCGAGCCGGCCGTGCGCGAACTTCGCGCCGAGGCCGAGGCCAGCTTGAGCCGGCGTCTGAACGACAGCCGGCCGATCGAGAGCCGGGTCGGGGTACCGCAACTGCGACCGCGGGACCTGCTGTTCACCGTCCGCGGCGTCATCGCGGTGGTCCGCCGTGGGGCGGTCGGGCGCGAGGTGTATCTGCTCGACGGCGAACTGGATCTGGCCCAAAGCGCGGTGCGCAAACTCGAGCCCGGCAAGTACCAGGTTCTGAAGCGGATTCGCGGGCGCGCGATCGCCGAGCCGGCTGCCGCGCCGGCGCCCGCGGAGGCGGCGGTGGCGGTAGACGCCCGCCGCGCGATGGAGATCCGTTACAACGAGGGCAGGGCAGTCGAGGCGACCGTGTCCCCAGCCGGACTTCGTCCCGACGACGTGCTCCTGGTCGGCGATGGCGAGATCATGGTCGTGCGTCGCGACCGAGTGGGGATGAAGCGCTACTGGCTCGAAGGAACGCTGGACCTGGAGCGCGACGAACTCGAGTCGGCCGGCACCCGCAAGTATCGCGTCCGTCGCGTGATCCGGGACTAGCTTTCGTCGCGGCGGCGGCGGATGTATATCGCCAGCGCGATGCACACCACTCCGAACAAGATGCCCCACCACATGTCCGCGGTCGCGAAACGCTCCAGAATGCCGCTCCAGGAGATCGGCGTCTCGGTGACGTCGTGATCGGTGAACGTGACCGTTCCGACGCTGACCCCGTCGTCGTCGATTCGGATGCTGGTCGGCACGGCGCCGCCGATGAGCCGGTTCAGCACCACCTGACCGATGCTGAAATCGATCCTGAAATACTTGGTCAGGTTGAACCAGCCTTGCAGGATGGCTATCAGCACCGGCGGGGCGACCGCCCACAGGAACGGTTTGCTGCGCGCGAAAGCCGAGGCCAGCAGCGCCCAGCTCCAGATTGGCAGCATCCAGAACGCCTGCACCACGTAGGCAGCGAGCAGAAATGCCCACATCTCCAGGGGATCCGCAGGCCCCCACAGGTAGCGGTACAGGGGGACGTCGCCGCTCCAGAACAAAACGCTGATGATCAGCATCAGCGCCAGATGCGTCAGCGCGATGGCGGCCACCCACAGCGCCGGCGCCACCAGGCTGCCGGCCACCAGTTTCGACAGCACGGTTTTCAGGTCCGAGATCGGCAGCGATTTCCAGAACAGGATGCTGCGGTCGCGGCGGTCGTCGTAGAGCGCCCCGAGCATGTAGAAGAAAATCACGAACAGCAGCACCATGTGGAAGACCGCGGCCGACCCGAACAGGTTCAGGTTCCAAATCTGGCCCAATTGGGCCGGATCCAGCTGTTGGATTTCGGCGACGGCCTTGGACAGGATGAACTTCTCGCCGTCGATCTTGGCCACGGTCGTGGTGGCGAAGATCACCAGCAGCACCGTGATGAACACGATGAAACCGCCGATCCCCAGCGGCAAGGTCAGAAAAGCCCCGCGGTTTTCCCAGAACTCGCGCTTGAGAAGGTAGGCAAAGGCCTTCATGCCGAATCCTCCTTCATCGTCGCGACGAACAGGTCGGCCACGTTGGGGTGGTGCAGTTCGCCCAGCTCGGCCAGTGCAAGCTGGTCTACGCCGTCAAACAGGAACACCAATTTGCCGAAGATCTCGCGCTCGTGCAGCGGCTTGAGGGCCCGCGCCTCGTCGGCAAGATCGGGAGTGACCATGACCTCGGTAAAGCGCTCCGCGACCTCGTCCATGGTGCTGTTAAGAATGATCTTGCCGTCGCGAATGAACACCAGATCGGTCAGAATGTGCTCGACTTCTTCGACCTGGTGGGTGGTGATGATGATCGTGCGCTCCTCGTCGAAATAGTCATTCAGCAGGTTGCTGTAGAACTCCTTGCGGTAAATGATATCGAGGCCGAGGGTTGGTTCATCCAAGACCAGCAGCTTGGCGTCGATGGCCATGACCAGCGCCAGGTGAAGCTGTACCACCATCCCTTTGGACAGTTCTTTGACGCGGCTGGTGGGCTTGATCTTGGTTCGGGACAGAAACTTGAGCGCCCGATCGCGCGAGAACCGAGGGTGTACGCCCTCGACGAAATCCAGCGCCTGGTGGACGCGAATCCAGCGCGGCAGCACCGCCACGTCGGCGATGAAGCAGACGTTGTGCATGAGCCGATGGCGGTCCCGCATCGGATTCAATCCAAGCACTTCGAGTTCCCCGCCGAAGCTGGTGAGGCCGAGTATGGCCTTCAGGGCAGTGGTCTTGCCGGCGCCGTTGGGGCCGATCAAGCCGACAATGCGTCCGGCTTCGACGTCAAAGTCCACCCGGTCCAGGGCGACGGTAGTGCCATAGTGTTTTTTCAAGGCCCGTGCCTTGACGATCGCTGACATCAATGTTCCCCTTGCTGGCGGCCCGCCTTCCAGGCCGCGATCAGTTCGTCTGGGTCGAGCCCCAGCCGCACCATCCGCCGGGTGAGCCGTGGCCACTCCCGGGTCAGGAATTTCTCCCTCTCGGTCTTTAACAGCGCCAATTTGGCGCCCGCGCGCACGAACATTCCCAGCCCCCGGCGGCGCTCCACCAGATCATCATCGACCAGTGATTGATAGGCTTTCGAGACGGTAATGGGATTGAGTTGGAAGTCGGCGGCGACTTTACGCACCGACGGTAGCGGATCGCCTTCGTCAAGCACCCCGTCTAGGATTAGACCGATCGCGTGATCCCGGAGCTGGACGTAGATCGGCTGATTGTCACTCCACTTTTGCGCCATCTAAAGGAGCGGCTCAGCGGCGCCATCCGACCGACAGGTCGAGGTAGCCCAAGTCCAAGTCCGTGCTGGTGGCCATCGTCTCGTCCGCGGTTTCGCAGTCGGCGGCGGCTTCCTGACCGCTCGCCAACGCGGCCGCGCCGCCGAGCCCGTCGGTCTGGGCCAGCGCAAACGCGCCCAGCACCATCAGTCCCAGCGCCAGCGTCTGGCAGCCAATGATCGCGGCAATTTGTTTGATCGACCCGTTCAGTTTCATGGCATCGCTTCCGGCGAGCTGGTGTTGTAGTGAACTATAACAGTAGGGGTCAGATCGGGACAAGAGTGCCGGAAGTCATGGACGGAGTCCCTTCGGCGCTTTTTTTGGCCTACGGCCAAAACCCGCTTCTCAGGGACCATTCGTTGTCGTTGTGCCAGTTTCGTTACGGCCGCGTGACCGGGGGACGGTGAAGGTGGGGACGGGGGAGAGTTGGCGTGATCGAGATCCTTGGGCTGGCCCTCGCGGTGCTCCGCCCGGCGCTCGTCTCCTCGCTTCTTTCGACCGCAGTCGAAAACCGCTCGTCTCTGCACCTTTTGTTGTCATCGTGGCCTGTTCGTGGCGGCCGCGACATCCTGGGGCTGGCCATCGCGGTGCTCGGCCTGGCGCGTTTTTGCACCTCGCCTTCGAGCGGCTTCCATGGCTGATCCACGCGCTGACGGGCGCAGGTGCACCGCTCAACCCGCATTCTTCCAACTACTCTTGGCCGCAGGCCAAGAGCAGCGCCGGATCAACGCTCCCGCGCTGGCCATCGCGGTGCTCGGCCCGGCGCGTTTTTGCGCCTCGCCTTCGAGTGGCTCCCATGGCTGATGGGCGCGCTGGCGTGCGCAGGTGCACGGACCACCCGCGAAAAACCTACGCCGCTATGAGGCCCATGCGCTCCAGCTTGAGCAGGATCTGCTGGACCGCTTC
>JBFGYD010000281.1:0-4356 GCA_041587615.1 Lysobacterales bacterium | reverse complement strand
CGGCCAGCAGCCACCAGCCGGGCGCCGGTGGCCACCACGGCGGCGTTGCGGCCGGGTGAATGTCGCGCAGCGGCAGTTCAGCGGTCTGTGGGTTCATGCCACGTCCCTAATCCGGAACAGCCGCCCCAGGACTTCGGTGGGGTCGTCGGTGGTGAGCGCGGTCAACGCGGTCAGGCCGTGCTTTCTGGTGAGCTGCTTGAGCCGCTCGGCGTGTTCCTCGACGAAGCGCCGGTAGGCCTCGCGGACGGCGCCGCGGCGCAGGTCGAGCAGCCCATGGCTCGAGCCGTCGCTGACCGGGTAGGCGCCCGGTGGCGGCAACTCGAGCTCCAGCGGGTCGCACACCCGGCAGGCGACGACGTCGTTGTGCTGGCGCAGCAGTGAGAGATGGCGCTCGCAGTCGGGCGCGAACGCATAGAAGTCGCTGAGCAGAAAAACCAGGCTGCCGGGGCGCGCGATCCGACGCAGGCGTTCGAGCGCCGCCGCCAGATCGTGGCCCAGGTCGCTGAATTCGACGGTCGCCGAGGACTCGGCCCACTGGCTGATCAGGCTGATCATGCGCAAAACGCCGCGCCGTCCCCCGGCCGGACGGATCTCGCAATGCTCGCGGCGGTTGAAAATCAGCCCGCCGACCCGGTCGCCGCGGCGGATCGCCGCCCAGCCGATCAGCGCCGCCAGGCGCGCTCCCTGGACGACCTTGAGACAGCCGCGGGTGCCGAAGTACATGCTCGGATTGAGGTCCAGCAGCACCAGCACCGGACGCTCACGCTCCTCCTGGAAAACCTTGGTGTGAGGGCGTCCGGTGCGGGCCGTCACCCGCCAATCGAGGTCGCGGATGTCGTCGCCGATCTCGTAGTTGCGCGACTCCACGAAGTCGACCCCTCGACCGCGGAAGCGGGACGCGTGGACCCCGGCGATGACCGAGCTGACCGGACGACTGCCGGTCAGGTTGAGCCTGCGGGCCGCGAGGCGCAGGCGGATCAATTCCTGCGCGGTAATCGTAACCGGGGAGTTAGATGTGACGGCGGCCATCAGGGGACCGGAATGCGGTTGACCAGCTCACGCAGCAGGTGGTCCGCATCGATCCCCTCCGCCTCGGCCTCGAAAGACATCAGCACGCGATTGCGCAGTGCGTCGGGCACGATCGCCTGAATGTCCTCCGGGGTCACGAAGTCGCGCTGGCGCAGCCACGCGTGGGCCTTCGCGCAGCGGTCCAGCGCAATCGTGCCGCGCGGGCTGGCGCCGAAGCTGACCCAGTTGGCCAGATCGTCGCCGTAGCGATGCGGCTGACGGGTCGCGACCACGATCTCGACGATGTAACGCTCCAGCGGCGGCGCCATGTGCAAGTCCAGCACCTCGGTCTGAGCCGCGAACACCTGTTCCTGAGTCACCGCCACCGCCGGCGCGGCCCGATCGGTCAACAGCTCGCGCGCCTGCTCGCGGGCCAGATGGAGGATGGACTGCTCGTCCTCGGCGCTCGGGTAGCCGATGCTGACGTGCATCAGGAAGCGGTCGAGCTGGGCTTCCGGCAGCGAGTAGGTGCCCTCCTGCTCGATCGGGTTCTGGGTGGCCATGACCAGGAACAGTTTGGGCAGCCGGTAGGTGATCCGACCCACCGTGACCTGACGCTCTCCCATGGCCTCCAGCAGGGCCGACTGCACCTTGGCCGGCGCCCGGTTGACCTCGTCGGCCAGAATGAAGTCGTGAAATATGGGGCCGCGCTGGAAGCGGAAATCGGCCTGCTGGGGCCGGTAAATCTCGGTTCCGGTCAGATCCGCCGGCAGCAGGTCGGGGGTGAACTGGATGCGGTGAAAATCGCCCTCGATGCGTTCCGCGAGCTCCTTGATCGCGGTCGTCTTGGCCAGGCCGGGGGCGCCCTCCACGAGCAGATGGCCATTGGCCAACAGCGCGATCAGCAGACGGTCGATCAGGGTTTCCTGACCGATGATCTTGGTTTGAATCTGGCGCCGCAACTCGGCGAATGCGCCGGCCACCGATTCTGAAACCGCTACTTCGGCAGTGCTGTCGTTCATCGTTCTTATTGCGTCGTCCAGCCCCCACCGCCAGCGGCGAGGATGTTCGGTTGTCGTGGATCGCGCACCGCGACCGGCCGGAAATTCGCCTCGGTCGATGCGTGCGCCCGACCCTCAATGATACTCCGCTGTCCGGGGTGGAGCGAAAAACGTCCAATTCTAGGCGATCGAGACCCCGCGTGCCCATGCCGGTATGCACGGGGCCTCGCCGGAGAGCCGACCGCCGGCCTGAAAATTGGATGGCAACTCGGCGGTCAAGTTCAACCGCAGCCTTGCCTTCGGCAGTTCAACCGCTCCTGCGGTTCAAAATCGGCTGATTACACGAGTGCTGCTTTCTCGGTCGTCCGCAGCGAACTCCCGCGATACGCGGGGTAAAGGCAAAAAGGCCGCCCCGGGGGGCGGCCTTGGTAGGATTCGCGCTCGGTTACGGACCCGGAGGCGCGGCGGTACAGTCGGGTCCCGCCGGGCTAAAGTCGGTCGAGCTGAGCACCGCCGGGAAGATCTCCACGATCGCGCTCGGGTTGCCGCCGGCGGCCTCGAAGGTGCAGGTGCCCACCGATCCCGATTCCTCGTCGGGACAGACCGCCACGTTGATGGTCCGGACCACCGCCGTGGTTTCGCCGTTGGCGTCGGTCAGGTCCGGCTGGACGGTGATGAACGCCGCCCCCACGCTCGAAGTGCAGGCCCCGGCGATCGCGGCGCCCTGGACCCCGTTGCCGCCGGAATCGATCAGGCGCAGCAGGATCGAGGTGTCAAGGGTGCCGAGAATACCGAGGATCGCGCTCGGCTGGGCTTGCAGCACCGCCTCGCCAGGATCGGAAATCATGACCAGCGCGCTGGCGTCGCCGGCGAAGAAGGTCAGCGAGTTGTCGCCACCCCCCTCGGGTGTAATGCCGGAGGTCGCGACCAGCGCCACGGTGCAGCCGTCGGCGCCGGTCGGCTGCTGCGCCACGCCGCTGGAGAATCCGTCCACGGTGCCCTGACCGGAACTCAGCGAAAAGGCAAAGCCGATGAACTGGCCCTGGATTGGCACCGAGGCGGCGTCCGAGTAGCACACCAGGATGCTCGAGGTACTGTTGGCCGGGATTTCGTTGGGGCTGGCCGTCAGGCGCGCCGGCGCCAGACCCGGATAGCGGATAATCTCGGCATCGGCGAACGTCCGTATGTTGCCCGCGCCGGCGATCGCACCGTTGGTGCCTTGGGCGTAGATCGTCGAGGCGCGGCCCAGTTGCGAGACCGGGAAGTTGAGGAAAGTGCTGGCCACCCCGTCCGAGTCGGTCAGGACGTTGCTTTCGATATTGGCGATCTGCGCCCGCCCGGCCAGATAAGGAATCACGGGTCCGTTGTTGTCAACGAAGCCGAGAGTGTCGTTACGATTGAACGGTTCGTCCACGACCAGGTCGTTCTGGTCGATGACATCGGTGATCGTGCGCGCGCTTTCCAGATCCTCGTTGCCGAGCACGTCCTTGCCGAACAGGATCAGGGTGTCGTTCGGCCCGACCCCGCCGCCGCCGGTGCGGAAAGTGCCGGTCGGGGCGAAGAATGCGGTCCCGCCTTCGACCGGGTCGCCGTCGCCGCCGGAAACCCCGAAGAAGCCGGGGCCCAGGTCCGGGAATCCGATCAGAGGCGCATCGACCAGACCCGTCTGAATCGAGGTTGGCTGCGCCGGCGGGTTGCCGAACCGGTCGGTAACCAGGGCGCTGACCCGCAGGCTGTAGGTCGCGTTCGGATCCAGCGGGAAGCCGTTGTCGTCGAAAACGACGTCGGGCGAAACCGGATTGACCGACAGCGAGTTGATCGGGAACGTGGTCAGGGTGATCGAATAGGGCACGCCGTCGGAAATCACCAGGCCGACTTCGGACACGACCGGTCCCTGGATGCCGTTGGAGACGTTGTTGTCGGCAGCGTCCGCGACCGCCTGCAAGCGCAGCAGCCCAGGCTCGGTGCCGCTGACCAGCGCCGCGCTGGTAATCCCGTTCGTCGTCGCCACGGCGATGCTGGTGCCCTCGACCGCGGTGCCGTTGCCGGCGACTCCGCGCAGCACCTCGCCAGAGGCCGGCTGCTCGGTAAACAGCTGCAGAAAGACGTTATTGCTGCCGCCGTCCGGATCGGCCACCGACTCGCCGGCGCCGTCGCTGACGAACACTTCGAAGGACTGGGCGTTGATTCCGCCGGAGCCCTGCACGTACTGCGGCGTGCCGGGCAGACCAAACTGCACGTTGGCCGGCCGCCCGTCGCTGGCGGGTTCGGTGATCGTAATCTCGAACTGAGCGTCGAAAATCTCGCCCGTGTTGGCGTCCTGCGCGGTCACCGACACCTCGACCGT
>JBFGYD010000280.1:0-4362 GCA_041587615.1 Lysobacterales bacterium | reverse complement strand
GGGTTGATTATCCCGATCGATCGTTCAAGAGGAATGACGGGTCGGACGACCATCACGGGCTTGCACACCGTGTCGCCGCATTGGAGAGATGGGCGGCCGGGATTCAGAACAGCACCGGATGTTCGAATCTGAAGTACTTCTCGGAGGTGCGCTATCCGATCGTTGTCCTGGATGACAATTCGGGATATCCGGGTCCCGTCTCGAGTTTTTCGGCCGAGGCGCCAGAGGACGCTCGATGCGTCGAGCTGGAAATCCTGGCCGCGATCGAGACCGATCTCGCGCTGGTGGATACGACGACCGCCGGAATCATGATCTTGAATGAAATCAACGGCGATTTTCAGGCGATTGGCGGGGTCAAGGTGCTCGGCAGGGCGGGGTATGAGTGTTATGAGAACGAAAACACCTCGACGTTCACTGCCCCGGTCATTGATGGCAAGGTTTACTACCAGTTCCTGAACCTGTACCCGCCGACAAGCGATGCCAGCACGACCACGGCCATCGTCGTCAGCGTCATCGGATATTACGGGGATTGGGGCTGAGCGAGGGGTCAGGCGGCAAGACCAGCCAGGCCCGAGGCCCGGTTGCGGTTTTCGGCGAAGCCGAAAGAAGCGACCTGGCTTGGGCCGACCTACCTCGGAGCGAAGCCCTAAAGGTATAACTGGATGTTCTCCAGCGCCCCCTCGCAGTTCACGAGCTCCACTTTCTTATGCCGAATCTTGAAGCTGTCTCCGTCACGCACCAACTCGTGGGTACAGGCGCCCGCATAGATCGCCTGGCTGTCGCGCCGGTACTCCACCATGACCAGGCGCGAGTTGACGGTGCAGGCGCCGGTTTCCGGGTCGTGTGAGTCGAGCATCACGTTGGAAATCACGTGGACGCTGCGCGGCGGGGGCTGGAGGGACGGCGCGTTGGGGTGGGAATAACGCTTGATTCGGATCGCGCGCAGCAGCGCGTCCTCGTACATCAGCGAGACGTGGTGCAGCGGGTCGGGCTGGCCGTGGGTCGCGGGCACCCAGTAGGTGCCGTCCTCGGTGAACAGCGCCGCCCACTCGTCCCAGCGCTGTTCGTCGAGCAGGCGCGCCTCGCGGAACAGGAACTGCTCCAGGACTCTGAGCTTCGGTGCTTCGTGCGTTTGCGGTGCGGGCTTGCTCATCGTCCGGTCCCCGCGCCGTTGGCCCCGGTCATGTACGCCTTCCAGGCCTTGAACTGGTTGCGGAACACCATGTCCGACGAGCCGGTGGCCGAGCGGCCGCCCTCGTCGTTGGGCTCGTCCGCGTCCAAGTAGCGGTGCATGCTGATCCAGTCGTCGCCCTGCGTTTTGAGCCCGTGTTGGATCCGGTGATAGTTCTCGTGGTCGTCGGGCCCGACCAGGTTGGCCGATGAGTTGATCAGGTTGCAATAAAGGATCGAACGGCGCAGCAGTTCGTCGGGGGCCCCCTTCAGGCGAAACGTCCACGATTCGATGATGGTCTCGTCAACGGCCACCGGCTTGACCACGCGGATGGTCTGGATCGCGCCCTTGAGCGTGAAGCTCGGATAGACCACGGTGTTGTGGCGGTTCAGCGAGAAGATCTCGCGGGTCCGCTCCGGCCCGTAGGCTGCTTCCATCGCCTCGGTGTATTCCGGGATCTCGGAGTACGCCGAGTGGATCGAGATCTTACCGCCGGAATAGCTGTGGCCGTGGTCGAACGCATGAATGCCCATCTTTTCGAAGAAATTGGCATCGGATGCGAACGGCGACAGGATCTGAATCGCGGCCGGCGCCTGGCCGTCACCGAACAACTGCTGGCCCATGCGCTGCGCGGTCTGGGCCGACGACTGGTGCGCGATCATCGCGTGCATCATGTCGTTTAAGTTCTCGACGAAGAACTTCCAGTTCGAATCGTGACGGTAGCGCAGCACGCCGCCGGTGACCTCCAGCTCGCCCTCGGGCGAACGGTCGGCCATGTTGTCGAACGAGGCCGCGGTGGCACCCAGCCAGGGCTCGAGTTCGGGGCCGTCGCCGGCAAGGCTGGCGAACACGAAGCCGCGATAGCTCGCGGCCCGCGGCAGCGGCTTCAGGTCCAGGTCCGGCTGCGGACAACCAGAGTCTGAATTTCCGTAGGCCGCCTTGCCGCCGGTGACGGTGCGGCAGGTGCCGTCGGTATGGTAGATCCAGCCGTGATAGCCGCAGCGAATGAAGCGCGCGTTGCCGGACGGGTTTTCCAGCACCTTGGAGCCCTTGTGCGCGCAGCGGTTGAAAAGCACCTTGAAACTGCCGTCGCGGTGGCGGATCAGGATCACCGGCTGTCTGGCCACCTCGGTCGTGAAGTAATCGCCGGGCTCCGGAATCTGGCTTTCGTGGCCGACGTATATCCACGCCCGTCCCCAAATGCGCTCCATCTCCAGTTCGAAGATCTCCGGGTCGGTGTACAGCGAGCGGTGCACGCACTCGTCGCGGACCATCTCGGCCAGTTGCTGATCGGTGTAGCTCGACATCTCAATCCTCTTATTTTTCCGAGCGCTACAGACTAAGACTTCCGAGGCTGGCGCCGCCGCACACGAACAGCGTCTGCCCGGTGATGAAGTCGTTCTCCCGCGCGAGCAGGAACATCACCGCCCGCGACACGTCCGCCGGCTGCCCGAGGCGCTGCATCGGCACGCTCTTGGCGATCGCGTCTTTCTTGGGGCTATCCTCGGGCACCAGATCGTGAAACATGTCGGTGACGATCGGGCCCGGGGCGACCGCGTTGACCGTGATCCCATGGCGCCCGAGTTCCATCGCCCAGGTGCGGACCAGGCCGATCTGAGCCGCCTTGGTCGACGCGTACGAGGTGCGGGTCTCCAGTCCCAGGATCGCGCGCGAAGAAACGATAACGACGCGTCCGAAACCGGCCGCGCGCATCGCCGGGATCGCGGCCTGGGTGATCGCCACCGTCGAGGTCAGGTGCAGGCGGGTCAGATATTCGAGGTCCTCGATCTCGACTTCCTCGATCAGCGCCGGTCGGATCACGCCGGCGTTGTGAATGACATTGGTAATCGCAAAGCGCGCGCTCAGATCGGCGATCAACGCGCCGGTCGCGGCGTTGTCGGCGAGGTCGACCTCGAAAGTCTCCAGCCGCTCGTGCTCAACGGCGGCCGGCCGCCGCGACAGGTTCAGCACGCGGTACCCGGCGGCCAGCAGGTGTTCGCAGAGATCGGCGCCGATACCCGCGCTGCCGCCGCTGACCAGCGCCACCGGGGGGCCGTCAGTCACTGTCTTCCCTCGCCACCAAGGTACTTTGACCCGCTTCGTTCAGCTCGTTGTCGATCCTGACCCGGTCGCCGCTGCCCAGACCCGCTTCCAGAAGCTGCGCCAGCACGATCGGGCCGCAGTCGAGCTCGACCGAGGCGATCCGCCACGGCGATCGCTCGTTGAAATAGGGCTCCAGGGAGGCGTGCAGTTCGGTCCACGAAAGCAGCCGGCCGCGCGGATCGACTTCCCGCCAGTTCAGCGCCTCTCCCAGGCAGCGGGCGCACACTTCCCGCGGAGGATATTGGACCATACGGCAGCCGTCGCAAACCTGCAACACGAGGCGGCCGCGGGCGGCGGCCTCGGTCAGTGGTCGCCACAATCGGGTGCGCCGGGCCGGGGGCAGGGCGCTCATGCGGCCGCCAGAATCGCGGCCGACGAGCACACGCCGCGATCGTAATTGACCATCCCGAAACCGCTGACCAGACCGTGGCGGGCGCCGGGAACCGCGGCCCCCAGTGCCTGGCCGGTCAATTGCCGGATCGCCTCGACCGCGCCCAAGAAGCCGCCGGCAAAACCCGCCTGCCCGACCGAGAGCTGTCCCCCCGAGGTGTTGTGGGGCAGACCGCGGCCCCCAGCGTGAAGATCGGTGCGGCGGATGAACTCGGGCCCTTCGCCCGGGCCGCAGAAACCGAGGTCCTCCATCTGCAGCATCGACATCACCGGGTAGTCGTCGTAGGTCTGCAGAAAGTCCATGTCCTTAGGTCCCAGGCCGGCTTGCGCGTACAGCGCGTCGCGGTCGGTCGCCCACGGCCCGTTGAGCTGCACCGGGTGGTCCCGGCTGGCGTTGTAGCGCTCCACCGCGCCGGCCACGGTCGCGTATTGGAGCCCTAGCGCCTTGGCCCGGTCCCGCGGCATGACCAGGAAGCCGTCGGCCCCGGCGCAGGGCATGACGCAGTCGTACAGGTGCAGCGGCTCGGCGATCGGGCGTGCGTTGAGGTAGGCCTCCATGGTCAGCGGTTCGCGCAGCAGCGCGTGGGGAAAGTGGCCGGCGTTGTCGCGCTGGGCGATACACAGGCGCCCGAAGTCCTCGCGGCGGGCGCCGAAGGTCTCCATGTATCGGCGCGTGATCAGAGCGAATACCGCGTTCG
>JBFGYD010000279.1:0-4416 GCA_041587615.1 Lysobacterales bacterium | reverse complement strand
TCTCCTTGAGCGTGCGCGATCCACGCGGCCAGCGCGTCTGCGTGCACGGACACTTCCTCGCGCCAGTAGGGCAGGGTCGCCTCGCTAAGATTCCGTTTCAGCTCGTGGATCGTCTCCAGTTCGCGGTTAGCGAGGTCCAGTTGGCCGCTGCGCGCGGCGCCGATGCCGCGCGCAAAATGGTGAATCGATCGCGCCCAGTCGAAGCGGTCCCACGGAAACGTCGCCGGGGTCAATGTCAGCTCGGCGGCTTCCCGCCACTGGCGCCGCTCCAGCGCGTACCGTGCCGGCGAGGCGGCGTAGGTATAGGCGACCTTGAAGTTATCGACGTGGGCCTTGTCGATGTGCTTCAGGCGCTCGAGCACCGACAGGGCCTGCTGGTCTCGACCGGACTGCAGCATCGCGTACACCAAATAGTCGATGCTGTGCAGCCCCTCGTCATAATGCCCCGGTAACTGCGCGCGCTCGGTGTACGCGGCGGCCGACGCGGTGGAATCGTGGTTCGACGCGATCGATCGGTCCCACAGGCCGAGCCGGGTGAAGATGTGCGAGGGCATGTGCTGGGCGTGAGCCGACTCGGGCGCCGCCTCCGCGTAGACGGTCGCCGCGCTCAGCGCCAGATGCGCCAGGCCCGGGTAATCGTAGCTGTGGATGATGTAGTGCAGCACGCCGGGGTGCCGGGGACGGGTCTCTCGTATCCAGTTGAGAATCCCGGCGGCGTGGTATTGGTGCGCGTACGACTTGTCGGTCGGATCCGCGGTCGCCAGCAGCGACAGCGCATAAAAAGCTGCCACGTCCGGGTCGTCGCGGTTTTCTTCATGCAAGGCCTGCATGCGCTGCTGGTAGGCCCGCGCACGCTCACCGTGAGTGAGCGGGTCGGTGTCCGAGAAAAAGCTCTTGATCGCCTCGATGTAGCCGGCCTCGCGCGGGTTCATCTCCATCCCCGTCGCCGCCGCGAGGACGCGAGCCCCTTCCTCCAACTCGGCCACCGAGGGCGGCGCCCAGATCTGATGCCAGATGCTCATCGCGACGCCCCAGCGAGCCATCGCGCAGTCCGGATCGTCGGCGAGAATCCCGGCGAACAGCTTTGAGGTCTCCGGATATTCGAACGAGTGCAGCATCGTGACCGCGTGATTGAATCGCGCCTGCACCGATGGGTCGCAGGAAACCGGGAAGTCGATCGGCGAGGTGCCGCCGGCCGCCGGCGCGGTGAAGGGTTGCGCCGTCAGCGCGAAGCTCAATAGCAGCAAACCGAACTTGCCGGGGACTTTCATGAATCGCGCTCCGTGAGGTTTGGGGAGCCAGTGTAGGCCACCGATGGCCGCCAATGACAGGAAATCCGCCGAAACCCCGAAGCCGGCATCCAGCCGAACGGCACCACTGCGCCGAGCGCCAGAGAAATCAAAACCGCGGACGGTCGCATGGGATGCCCTTTTGTTTGGGCGTCAGGATCAGGATTACAGGAAACGCGCTAGCGTCGAGCCGCTCTAAGTCGATCTCTACGCGCCTTTCGTCCCCGGTGCTGGATGTGGCGCTGAGCTGGTCTCGATCTGCTGCCACCAGCCGTCCTTCGGGAACAGGGCTGCAAAGTACTCATTGAAGGCGCGCACCTTGGCTGTCACGTAGCGGCCCCCCGGGTAGACCAGCATCAGCGGCGGCGCCATCGCGACCTGGTCGACGAGCACCGGCTCCAGCTCGCCTGCCAGCACGCGGCTACATCCCAGCGCGTCCGGTATCTGGGCTATGCCGACGCCAGCGCAGGCCATGTGCACCGTGGCGTCGAACGAATTCAGGCGCAGGTTGCCCTTCGGCCGGATTGCAATCTCGCGGCCGTCCGCCTCGAACAGCCAGTCGCGCGCGCGGCCGGTCGACGGTGAAACGAAACGAATGCAGTTGTGACCGTCCAGTTCGGAAGCGGTCGCCGGCGTGCCGTGCTCGGCGAGGTAGGAACGCGTCGCGCAGGTCAGCCAACGCACCGGGCTCAGCAGCCGCGCGACCAGACCTGAGTCGGGCGGGATCTCGACCCCGCGGATCGCGCAGTCGACACCGTCCTCGATGAGGTTGACCGCACGATCGGTGAGCACGACCTCGACCTCGAGGTCCGGGTAGCGCTCGAGGAATTTTTTGAAGCCGGGAAAGAAGATCGTGCTCACGAACGACTGCGGAACCGACACGCGCAGGCGACCGCGCGGCGCCAGGCGCGAACCGGTCAACCCGTCTTCGGCTTCGGCGAGTTCATTCAGGATACGCACGCAGTTCGCGTAATAAGACTGTCCTTCCTCGGTCACGCTCAGGCGTCGCGTGGTGCGGCGCAGTAGACGCACGCCGAGGCGCTCTTCGAGCTGCGCGACCGCTTCGCTGGCACTCGCCCGGGCGATGCCCAGCGCGTCGGCGGCGCGGGTGAAAGCGCCGTGCTCGACGACGCGGACAAACACCTGCATGCAGAACAGCCGATCCATCAGATTGTTCGGTAGTCGCGAACAGTCAATTTATTTCCGCC
Source organism: Lysobacterales bacterium (assembly GCA_041587615.1). GTDB lineage: Bacteria > Pseudomonadota > Gammaproteobacteria > Xanthomonadales > SZUA-38 > JBFGYD01. Next base: position 1,919 of record JBFGYD010000279.1, on the reverse strand, counting down.
CCGTTTTTTCGGCAACCGCCGCACTATACATTTTCGGCCGTGATGACCGTGAACCAAATAGCCCTATTCGCCGCGCTCACGTTCACCGTGGCGGCGGCCGTGCCGTTTGCCGGTCGGGCCGGCGGCCAGACGCCGCCGTTGCCGGAGCGGCTCAGCGGCACCGGTCTGTATGTCCCCGAAACCCGCTCGATCCATCCCGATAACCTGTCGTTCACGCCGCAGTATGCGCTGTGGTCCGACGGGGCGAGCAAGCGGCGCTGGCTCTACCTGCCGGAGGGCACGGCGATCGATGCCTCAAGTCCGAATGCGTGGGAGTTCCCGATCGGCACCAAGCTGTGGAAAGAGTTCAGCCACGGCCGGCCGGTCGAGACCCGGCTGATCGAGCGCACCGAGGACGGCGGCTGGCGCTTCGCCGCTTACGTCTGGGATATCAACGCCGAAGATGCCTCGCTGGCGCCAGAGGCCGGGTTGCCGGGGCATCCGTTCGAGACGGCGCCCGGTGGTCGTTACGACATCCCGTCAACGGACGACTGCCGGGCTTGCCACGAGGGCGCCGCGGTGCCAGTGCTCGGGATCAGCGCGCTGCAGTTGTCGTCCGACCGCGACGAGCTGGCGCCGCACGCGGAGCGGGCGCAGCCGGACGACGTCGGTCTGGATTCGCTGATCGCACGCGGCCTGCTCGTCAACGCGCCGGCCGCCTGGCTCGAGAAGGCGCCGCGGATCGAGACCGGGCCGCCCACCGCGCGGGCGGCGCTCGGCTACCTGCACGCCAACTGCGGCCATTGCCACAACGCCGCTGGACCGCTCGCGGATCTGCGGCTGGTCCTGGCGCAGGCCGGCGGCACGATCGAACAATCGGCGCGCACGCTGTGGCTGCAACCGAGCGAGTTCCGCCTGCCGGGCGCCGAGTTGCGCGCGGTCCCGGGTCAACCGGACGCCAGCGTGCTGCTGCGCCGCATGCGCTCGCGCCACCCCATTGCTCAAATGCCGCCGCTGGGAACCCGGATCGTGGACTCAGCCGGCATCGAAATCGTCGAAAACTGGATTCAGCAAGCGCTGACCCATCAACAGGAGTTCAATGAATGAGACACGCTTACCGTCGCCGGCCGGGTATCGCTGCCCTGCTGGCCATCACGCTGCCGTCGCTGCCGCTCGCTGCGGTCGTGCAAGACGGCGGTGCCGCCGACGCCGACAAGGTGACGAGGGGCAAATACCTGGTTACGACCTCCGGCTGCAACGACTGTCACACCCCGTTCAAGGCAGGGCCAAACGGGCCGGAGCCGGACATGAGCCGCATGCTCTCGGGTCATCCGGAGACGCTGGTCATGCCGCCGCCGCCGTCCTTAGCCGAAGGGCCTTGGCTCATCGTTGCCGCGGGCACCAGCACCGCGTGGTCGGGCCCCTGGGGCGTGAGCTTCACGGCCAACCTGACCCCGGACCCGGAGACCGGTCTCGGCAAATGGACTTTGCGCAACTTCAAGGACACGATCCGGACCGGGCGCCACCTTGGCCGCGGTCGGGTCATCCTGCCGCCAATGCCGATACCGATGTACAAGCACTTCACCGATGAGGACCTGGAGGCGATCTTCACCTACCTGCAATCCATCCCACCGGTGAGAAACAAGGTGCCCGAGCCGGTGCTGCCCACCGAACTCGCCGCCGAGTAACGCGTCGTCCGATCTCGCGAGAGCCCCTCCCGCGCGCAGCCAGGGGCTCTCGCCCCACGGTGCAACCCGATGTTGGCGAAGATCTACTCGATGACCGGTGCGACCGGAGCGCGACTGAACTCATCCGGACCGCTCCTCTGCTGCATTGCCGTTGGTTCCGACCGCTATTCGTAGCCGTCGCGAAACAGCAGGTCGTCGCAGGGCGAGCCCGGCCCCTTGTTGGCCGCGGTGACGCCGAATCGGCGGGCGTTC
>JBFGYD010000278.1:0-4435 GCA_041587615.1 Lysobacterales bacterium | reverse complement strand
GCGACGGCCCCGGGCGCGAGCTCGGCCGGCGTGGGCTCGGGCGCGGCGCGGTAGGGTTCACCGCGCAGATTGCCAACGCGACCGACGGTCGCCATCGGCAGGTCGAACGCCGCGGCGAAGTTCCAGGCCGAGACGTCGTAAAAGGTGGAGTCTTCGAACTCGGTGCGCCGCTCGAACAGGCTCTTCAGCAGCCGATACTGCGGCTGGCGGGTCGGAACCAGCAGGGCGGCGCCGGGCTCGAAGCGGTGTCCGTTCTGCTCGACCGGGCTGGCCAGATGGTAGACCTCGATCCGGTGCGCCGCCAGGCGTTCGGCCAGCGCCCTGAGCCGGGCCGGGTCCCGTGGCTCGCCGAGCACGTAGCCGGCGACTTGGTCCTTCGCGGCCACCCGGGCGGTTTCCTCGCCGAACCAGCGCCGGTACTCGATCAGTTCGCCGCGCAGGGCGTCGGCGCCCGCGAGCGACGACAGCGAGGTTCGCACCTGGTTGCGGATCGCGGTTTTGAACGACAGATCGCCGCGGTCGGTCGCCATCAGATGGCCGCGGGCGCTGGCCTGTTCGAACAGAATCCCGATCATGCCCTGCGCGTCCGGATAGGTGGAGCCCTTGCCGTAGTAGAAGTCGTCGAATCGCTCCTCGGTGAAATAGGGCTGCCCGATCGCGTCGAGCGCGCGGGCGTGAAACTGGGCCAGGCGCCCGGTCAGCTCGGCATTGCGCACGGGCGTCAGCGGATTGCGGCGCGCCGGCACGCCGGGCTGGAAAAAGTAGGTCTGGTCGCTGCCCATTTCGTGAAAATCCGTGACCAGGTGCGGGCGCCAGCGCTGCAGCACCTCGACCCGGGCGCGTGATTCGGGGTGAACGAGCAGCAGCCAGTCGCGGTTCAGATCGAACCAGTAGTGATTGAAGCGGCCTTCGGGCCAGACCTCTTGATGCTCGCGATGATCACGGTCGGCGACCAGGTTCTGGCCGCGGTGGCCGTTGACCCACTGCGCGAAGCGTCCGAGTCCGTCCGGATTCAGCGACGGGTCGATCAGGATCACGGTGTCTTCCAGCAGCGCATCGATCTCCGGGCCCCGGGCCGCCGCCAGGTGATAGGCAAACACCATGGCGGCGTTGGAGCCGCTCGCCTCGTTGCCGTGGATGCTGTAGCCGAACCAAAGCACGAGCGGACCGGTCGCTGGACTGTCGGCCACGGTCGCCTGCCGATGGCGTTCGATCAGCTCGTCGGTCCGGCCGTGGTTGGCCGGCGAGGTCACGGTCAGCAGGAGCAGCGGGCGCTCCTCGTGCGTGCGGCCGGTGACCTCGAGGCGGACCCGCGGCGAGGCCGCGGCCAGCGCCTCGGCGTAGCGCACGAGCTGGTCGTGGCGCACGTGCCAGCGTCCGACCGGATGGCCGATGACCGATCCCGGAGTCGGCACCTCCGGCGCGTAGCCCACCCCCTCGGGCAGGAATTCCCCGACCGCGGCGTTTGCTCCGGCCGCGCCCAGAAGCAGTACCCAAATCGCGATCGGTCGCGCGCAACTCCGCATGACGTGCTCCTTGATGATCAGCGGCCAAATCTAACACGAGCGGCGGCGCTGGGGCGCGAACATCTCGGGCCGCAGTCCACTTCGTCGAATGTCTTGGGTATGCGCGCTCCTCGCGGCGGCTGCTGAGCTGAACGCTTCAGATCGGCGGGCTGGCGTTGGTGTAGACTGCAACGCAGCGTTCCTTGGACCTACTCGTGGCACCAGGTTGCTTCCCATGATTCGCGAACCGATCTCAAAACTCCTGTTCATTCTTGCACTGTCGGCCTGCACGCAGTCCGGGGTCGACCCCGACCGCATCGACCCGGCGCGGCTGTCGGAAACGGTCCGGGTGCTCGCATCCGACGAGTTCGAGGGCCGTGCGCCGGGCACTCCGGGGGAGGAAAAAACGGTCGCCTACCTGATCGAGCGTTTCTCGGCGCTGGGTCTGGAGCCAGGAGGCGAGGACGGGGGCTGGTCTCAAGCAGTGCCGCTGTTTCGCACCCAGATTCAGTCCCCGGCCCAGGTGACGTTGGCGATCGGGGATGGGCAGATCGCGTGGGGACAGGCGAGCGACATCGAAGTCAGCACCACCCGACCGGTACAAAGCATCGCGATCGATCAGGCGCCGGTCGTGTTCGTCGGCTTCGGGGTGAGCGCGCCGGAGCGGTCATGGGACGACTTCGGGGACCTGGACCTCGACGGCAAAGTCGCCGTGTTTCTGGTCAACGACCCCGATTTTGCCGCCGAGCCGGACGAACCGGCGGCCGGGCGTTTCGGCAACCGGCGCATGACCTACTACGGGCGCTGGGCCTACAAGTTCGAGGAAGCGGCCCGGCGCGGCGCGGTCGCGGCACTGGTGATCCACGAAACCGAGGCCGCCGGCTACGGCTGGAACGTGGCTTCGTCGTCCCCGGGGGAAAACTACTCGGTCGTGCGCGCGCCCGGCGCCGCCCAACCGGTCAGCCTGCAGGGCTGGCTGCACAACGACGCCGCGGCGCGGATGTTCGACGGCGTCGGTCTTGATCTGGACGCGCTACGCGTCGATGCACGGAGCCCCGAATTTCAGGCCTTTGAGTTGGAAGGCGTCAGCTTCAGCGCGACCCTCGAGCTCACCGTCGACGAGTTCGACAGCCGCAACGTGCTGGCCCGGCTGCCCGGCGCGAGCCGACCCGACGAGACGATCATGGTCTCGGCGCACTGGGACGCCTACGGCCTGGGCGAGCCCGACGCCGAGGGGCGCCGCGTGCGGCCCGGCGCCAACGACGATGCGCTCGGCGTGGCCGGGCTGCTGGAACTCGCCCGCGTGCTCAAAGCCGCCCCGAGGCTCGAGCGCAGCGTCGTGTTTGCAGCGTGGACCGCCGAGGAAAGCGGCCTGCTCGGATCGGAGTTCTACGCGGCCAATCCGATCTATCCACTGGAGACCACGGTCGCCAACCTGACCCTGGACATCCTGCAGACGGCCGGACCGGCGCGCGACGTGATCCTGGTGGGCGAGGGCCAGAGCGAGCTCGAGCAGGACCTCGAGCGCGCGGCCGAACAGCAGGGGCGCGTCGTGACGCCCGAAAACCTGCCCGAGAACGGTCTGTTCTACCGCGCCGATCATTTTTCGCTGGCGCGGCGCGGGGTGCCGGTACTGCTGATCATGGGGATCGCCGGCGGCGCGGATCTGGTGGAGGGCGGCCGCGCGGCCGGCGACCAGTGGATCGCCGACTACGTCGGCAACTGCTATCACCAGACCTGCGATGCGTGGGATCCGAACTGGGACCTGCGCGGCGCGGCCCAGGACATCGCGCTGTTTGAGACCATCATTGCAGACCTCGGCAACTCGACCCGCTGGCCCCGATGGCAAGACGGGTCCGAGTTCAAGGCAATCCGCGAACGAAGCGCCTCGGCCCGGCGCTGACGGGTGCGCTTTTTTCCCTCCCGTCTGCTATCATCCCGCCAGGGATCGGAGCAGGAAATCGGAACCGCGCCTCAACGAGCGCGGCTTTCTCCGCGTACGTATCGGCCGCCAGGCGCTCTTTTGAACGCGGCGGACCGTCTGACCGTGAATATCGGAGGCCCGTAATGAAAGTCCTGGCCGCGTTGAGCGTATTGCAGATTGCCGCCATCGTGTTTCTGGCGAGCCGGATCATGGCGCTCGAGCCGGTCGTAGACGAATCTGCTCCGCCGGGGGCAAACGAGCCGATCGTGAAGGTGCCCGAGGTCGCACCCCCGGAGGCGAGCCCCGAGCCGGGGCGTTTTCTGGACGAGCGCGAGCTTCGCAGAATCGTGCGCGAGGAACTTGCTGCGCAGCTCGGCGCGATCGACTGGCCGCAGCCACCAGCCGAAGCGCTGGCCGCAGTGGACCCGATCGACCCCATTGAACGCCAGCAACAGCTCGAGTGGGTCGGGCAGGAGATCGACCGCTACATCGGCCGGGGCGAGATTTCGGACCTGGAGATGGAAGCGCTTCAGATGGAAATGGCAAAATTGGACAAGGAGGGACAAAAACGAATGTTGGGCCGGATCGTTCGAGCGATGAACGCCGGCGAACTCAAGGGTCGTTTGTGACCCAACCACGTAGCGTCACTATTTAAAGCAGGGGTTAAACCATGAAAGTCAAACTAATCACCACCGCCGCGTTGACCTTGGTCTCTTCGGTTGCGCTGGCCGGGCTCGTACAGCCGGCGCCGGTCGACGTGGATCTCGTTAATTCTACTGCGCAGGGCGACATGCGCACCGCCAGAGAATCGAACAACGACGTAGAGTTCATCGGTTGCGGCGTGCGTCAGATCGATGACGGGGCCGGCAACGCGTTTACGTTCGGCTTCTGTCAGGCCACCGATGCGGACGAGGAAAGCATTGTCTGCTTTACCCAAACCCCGTCGCTGCTGGAGACCATGCGAGCCACCGCCGACTATTCGTTCCTTACCTTCTCCTGGGTCGAG
>JBFGYD010000277.1:0-4472 GCA_041587615.1 Lysobacterales bacterium | reverse complement strand
ACTCGCGATAGGCATCGAACTGATCCGCGACCTCCGCCGGCACCCGCTTACGGACCGTTTCGGCGGGGGCTTCTCGCAGTGATCCGTTGCACTCCAGGCAGCGGCTGAACGGGTTCAGAGATTCCTCGAGGTGGAACGCGCGAATGACCTCGATGGTTTGCTCATCGGGGTCGCGAGCCCGCACCCAGCGGCCGCGGGTGACGGCACGGTGTTTGAGCAGGCCCTTGTCACGGGTCAGCACGGCGCGTTTGTCGGCCACCGAGAGGCGCACGATCTCGGGGTCGTCGTAGTCGTTGCGGTAGGCGATGTCCAGGCCCAGCAGCCGCAGCCGCCGCGCGAGTTTGCCCAAATGCACGTCCAGGACGAAGCGCGGTTCGCGCAGCGGCCTCGGGCGCAGTCGCTGGACCCGGGCGATGTCCAGACGTTCGAATTCCGGATAAACCGCGATCCGTTCGCCGCCGGTGAGCAGTCGCTCAAAACCGACCGATTCGCCGTCGATCAGGATCAGATCGACCTCGGTGTGCGGAACGCCGATCGCTTCGATCGCGTCCTTGACCGACGGGGTGCCGGTGAACCGATAATCGAACGCCCGCTTGCGTCGCTCTCGTGGCAGGAAATCGTTCAATTCCTCGTAGAAGCGAAAGCTTGAGATCATCGGCTGCGCTCGCTCAAGATCGGCCCAAGACCGGCCACTCCTTTGCCTGTGGCAAAACCGTAACCGGTCTTTGGCCTGGCTGGTCGGACGCCGCGAAGGCCGGATCTCCGTTACACTTTCGGCGTGTCCGCACTGGTTAGCTCGGTCGGGGTCCAGCGAGCCTCGCGACGGCGGACCCGCTCGGCGGTCGATTCGCCTTCGTAGTCGACCGGTTCGGCGGTGGGTAGCTCGCCGTCGGCCAGGTTCAAGTTCAGGGTCGAAAACAGCCCGCGCGGGGTCTCGATCACGGCGCCGAGATAACAGCCGCAGCGGCGGCAAACGAAGAAATCGGCGGTCCGCCGAGCGAAGCGATAGCGGCTCAACAGGTCCTCGTCGCGCACCGTAACGGTCGCGCGTCCCGCCGGATCGGAGGCGCAGCTCGCGTCGTGGACGCGGCAGAAGCGGCACTGGCAGGCGCGGGGCTGGAGCCGCCGGGTCGCCTCCAGCACGAAGCTCAGATTGCCGCAATGACATTGCCCCTCGACCCGCATGGCCCACCTTTCGGCCTATGAACTAATTTCGTTCTCCTGCGATAATCGACGTGCTGGGGTTCGCACCGGCGTGCCCCGCGACACATCGCCCGAAGAGTGCGGCGACCATCATTTCATCGCCCTCGTGCGGAAGCAACGGGTGCGGAGTCGGCATGGGAAAGAAAATGAAAAAACTCTGGCGAGTGCTGCTCCCGGTGCTGATCGTGGTCGGCGCGGTGTTCCTGCTCAAGTTCATGACCAGCCTCAAGCCGCCGGCCGAGAAAAAGGCGCCGGAGGAGATCGCGATGGCGGTCGAGGTGGTGCCGGTCGAGGTCGAATCGCTGCATTTCACCGTGACCTCGCAGGGCACGGTCCAGCCGCGCACGCAAACGGTGCTGGTGGCCGAAGTATCGGGCAAGATCCAATGGGTGGCCCCCGAATTAATCGCCGGCGGCTTGGTCGAGCGAGGCCAGGACCTGCTCAGAATCGATCCGAGCGATTATCTGGTCGCGGTCAAACGAGCCGAGGCGGCGCTGGCCGGCCGAGTCGCGCAACTGGCCCAGGAACGGGCGCGCGCCGAGCAGGCGGTCAAGGATTGGGAAAAGCTGGACAGCCGGCGCGGGACCGCCGCCCCCGATCTGGTGCTCAGAAAGCCGCAGCTCGCCGAGGCTGAGGCCAACGTCAAGGCGGCCGAGGCCGATTTGGAGAAGGCCCAGCGCGATCTCGAGCGCACGCGCATTGTCGTCCCGTACGACGGGCTGGTCAGGTCCAAGCTGGCCGACATCGGCCAGTACGTGACCCTGGGCACGCAACTGGGCGAGGTCTTCGCGGTGGATCTGGCCGAGGTGCGCCTGCCGCTCAGCGGGCCGGATCTTAAGTTCCTGTCTCTGCCCGGGTTTCCGGACCCGCACCGGAGCGGCACCGCGCCGGTGACCTTGAGCGGGGTCGTGGCCGGCGAAGAGCAATCCTGGGAGGCCGAAATCGTTCGCACCGAGCGGGTCGTTGACGAGCGCACGCGGGTGGTCCACGCGGTCGCCCAGGTCCGCGACCCTTATGGGCTGCACGCCGAGTCGCCGGCCCCGGCGCTGCCGATCGGGACTTTTGTCCGCGCCGAGATCACCGGCGACTGGATCGACGAGGTGGTGGTTCTGCCGCGCCATACGCTGCGCAACCAGGACCAGGTGCTCATCGCCAACGCCGAGGATCGGCTCGAGATCCGGCGCGTCGAGCTGCTCCGCGCGGGCGATGAGAACGTTTACGTTGCGGCCGGCCTCAAGCCTAAGGAGCGGGTCGTGACCACCGCGATCGAGACGCCGATTCCGGGCACGCGACTGAAACTCGGCGACACCGAATCGGCGGGGTCGGCTGAAGGCGATGATGATGAGGCCGATCGGATCGCGAGCGCCGGAGAGCCGGAATCATGACCCGCTACAACTGGTACGAATCGATCATCGCATGGTTTGCCGACAACAGCGTCGCGGCCAACCTTCTGATGACGGTGCTGCTGGCCGGTGGCCTGTTCACCGCGTTCACGATCAAGAAGGAGATCCAACCGCAGGTCGAGGTCAACTACGTCAACGTCTCGGTGCCTTATCTGGGCGCCGCCCCGGAGGAGGTCGAGGAGGGGGTCTGCGTCAAGATCGAAGAGGCGATCCAGGACCTGGAGGGGATCGAGGAGATCACCTGCACGGCGCGCGAGGGACTGGGCACCGTCCTGGTCGAGGTCAACCCCGACTACGACGTGCCCGAGGTCATGGACACGATCAAGATCCGGGTCGACAGCATATCGACGTTTCCCGAGCAGACCGAGAATCCGGTCATTTCGCGGGCCCAGTTCGAACAGCCCGTGTTATGGATATCGGTATCCGGCGACGTCGACGAACGGACTCTGAAGGAGTTTACCAAGCAGACCCGCGACGAGATCGTGGCCCTGCCCGAGGTCACCCGAGCCGAGATCGTCGGCGTGCGAGACTACGAAATCTCGATCGAGGTTTCGGAGTTCTCGCTGGAGCGCTATGACCTGACCCTCGACGAGGTCGCCCAGGCGGTGCGGCGCAACTCGCTGGACCTCCCGGGCGGTTCGATCCAGACGGCCGGCGGCGACATCCTGCTGCGCACCAAGGGCCAGGCCTACCGCGGCGAGCAGTTCGAAAACCTGGTCGTACGCACCAATCCCGACGGCACCCGCGTGCTGCTGCGCGACGTTGCGCGAGTCCGAGACGGCTTCGCCGAGGTCGAGCCGTATTCCCGACACAACGGCAAGCCGGCGATGTCGATTCGTGTCCTGTCGGTTGGCACGCAGAGCGAGCTGAAGATCTCCGAGGCGGTCCGCGCCTTCGTCGAACAGCGACGACCGACCCTACCGGCCGGAATCGGTCTCGACTACTGGGCGGACGTTTCCTATTACCTCAAGGGCCGCCTGGACATGATGGTCAAGAACCTCGCCGGCGGCGCGGTGCTGGTGTTTCTGGTGCTGACGCTATTCTTGCGCTTCAAGCTCGCTTTCTGGGTCATGGTCGGTCTGCCGGTGGCCTTCATGGGGGCTTTTTTCCTGCTGCCCAGCCTCGACGTCACGATCAACATGCTGAGCCTGTTCGGTTTCATCCTGGTGCTGGGCATCGTGGTCGACGACGCGATCGTCATCGGCGAGAGCGCTTATACCGAAATCCGTACTCACGGTCATTCTCGGGACAGCGTCGTGAATGGGACGCTGAAAGTCGCGGTGCCGGCCACTTTCGGCGTGCTGACCACGGTCGCCGCGTTCCTGCCGATCCTGATGGTTGGGGGCATTTCGGGCGCCTTTTTCGAGGCCATCGGCTGGGTCGTGATCCTGTGCCTGGCGTTCTCGCTGGTGGAATCGAAGCTGATCCTGCCGGCGCACCTGGTGCACATGCGGGTGCGACGCTACCGCGATCTGCCGGTGGCCACCAGCAGACGCCAGCGGGCGACGCGCCGTCTGGTTGGCGTGCAGCGCTGGTTCAGTGAGGGTCTGCACAAGTTCGTCGACCGCTTTTACGTGCCGCTTTTGAGCCGCGCGCTGATCCATCGATACACCACGGTCGCGATCTTCATCGCCACGTTCATCGTCTCGGTGGGGCTCCTGACCAGCGGGGCGGTGCGCACCGTGTTCTTCCCCGACTTTACCGCCGATTTTATCCAGGTCACGCTGGAAATGAACGATGGCACCCCGGCGGCCAATAACCACCGGGCACTGGATGAACTGCAGCGTCGCCTGTGGGAACTCGACGCGGAAATCAGCCGGGAAAACGGCCGCGAACCCGGCGCGGTAGTGGCCACGGTGCACGCTT
>JBFGYD010000276.1:0-4480 GCA_041587615.1 Lysobacterales bacterium | reverse complement strand
GGTGTTCGCGCTGCACGTGGACAATCGGCCGACCCACGCGGTCATCGACGAACCGATGCTCGCCGGCGCTGGCGCCGGGGACTGCGGCTTCCTCAGGTTCACGCCGCCGCCGACCGCGCCACCCCCGGTTGAGATCGCCTTCCACGCGACCCACCCGGACAACCATGCGTTTTTCAGCTTCCGCATCGTGCGCGGGCCGCATACCGTGACCGGTACCCACGTCACCGGCCAGGAAGTCGCGGCGGCAGCCGCCGGCCCCTATGCCGGCGACGGGAGCGGCAACTTCAACGCGGCGTTCACCGTCGCGGCGCTGCTGGAGGGTTGTCCGGAGGCGGCATTTGCCGAGGTCCTCAACGTGTATGCGAAAGCGACCAACGGCTGGCATCGGCTCGAGCGCTACGACCGCAGCGCCGTGCGCGCGTTCGCGCTGACGCCGGAGTAAGCCGGGCGAGAGCGCTGGCTGGGGTTCACTGCTCAGCCAGCGCCCGCACGCGGCGCCGCAGCAGGCGCCCGAAATTGAGGAAGTCGAACAGCTCCTCCAGCGTTGACAGGTCGGGGCCACGCCACTGCAGCGTCGGCTCCGGCTCCGGCAGCGGAGCGTCGGTCGCGATCGCGGTCAGCCGGCGCGCGAGCCGGGCGGCATCGGCGTGCCGGGCGATTTTTTTGCTCATCGAGCGCGCGCCGCGCAGCGACGACAGGAAGGCGATCTCGTCGGCCCGTCCGAGAAGCTCGTCGAGTGAGTCGAAATGGCGCATCAGGTGGCTGGCCGATTTCGGTCCGACTCCGGGCACGCCGGGGATGTTGTCCACCGGGTCGCCGGTCAGCGCCAGATAGTCGGCGAACTGGTCGGGCCGCACTCCGAACCGCCGCTCGATCGCGCCGGCATCCTGGCGCTCCTTGCGGCCGAAATCCCACAGCGTGTCGGCGCCCTCGATCAGTTGCGCCAGGTCCTTGTCCGAGGACAGGATGTGGATCGTAAATCCGCGCCCGCGTTTGCGCTCCGCCAGGGTTCCGATCAGATCGTCGGCCTCGAAACGATCGTCCGAAAAACACTCGATGCCGAGCGCTTCGGCGACCGCCCGGCAGTGCGCGAACTGGCGCTTCAGATCCAGCGGTGCGGGCTCGCGGTGGGCCTTGTACTCGGGATAAATGTCGTTGCGGAACGATAATTCGAGCGATTCGTCAAAAGCGACCGCGATGTGGGTCGGGCGCACCTGTTCCAGTACCGTGCACAAGAGACCGCTGAAGCCGTAAACGGCGTTGGTCGGATTGCCGTCGGCGTCAGTGAGTTCCGGGCTTACCGCGAAATAAGCGCGGAATACGTAGACGCTGGCGTCGACAAGGTAGAGTTCGGGCGAGGGCAACGGCGACAGCCCAGAGCTGCGGGCTAGTGCGCGCGCCGCCGTTTGATCCGGTCCAGCAGCGGCGAGTTGCGCGGAAAATGGGCCAGCAGAAAGTCCATCTGGTCGGCCAGGATACGCTTACCCTGCAGGTAGACGAACTCGGCGTGAGTCGGCGTGAACGGGATGGCCAGCAGTTGCATGCCGGCCTGCTCAGGGGTTCGCGCGGCCTTATGATTGTTGCAGCGCTTGCAAGCGGTCACCACGTTCTGCCAGCGATCGGTGCCGCCCGAGCACAAGGGCTGCACGTGGTCGCGCGACAGGTCTCGGGTCAGAAACTGCTGGCCGCAATAAAGACAAAGGTTTTGATCGCGTTTGAACAACGCCCGATTGGTCAGCGGCGGCGTATAGTCTTCGCGGCGGTGACTATGACCCGAGTAAATCCCCTTGGTCGCAAGGATAGCGTTGACGTCGACGTAGCTCTGCACCCCGGTTTCGGCGCAAACCCCGCCGTGGATGCGGTACAGGATCGCGCCGAGCGAATACACCACCTGGTCGAGGCAAAGGTACTTGGCCGCCTGCTGGTAGTCGATCCACTCGATCGGCATCCCGGCAACGTCTGTGCGCAGAACTTCGAGGCGAAGATCAGCCATGACTCTCGACCCGCTGAGTTGCCGCCACTGCAACAGAACCTCTGACAAAAATCAAGGTTCGAGGCCTGAGTGCAACCAGCGCCCATCGGCCCAAGCCAGACCGGTTCGAACTGAGTTTGTTAGTCAACTCCGATCGGCCCAAGCCAGAACGCTTCTTCCCCTGGCGGGGAAACCGCAGTTCATGTCTCGCAGTCTTCGTCGAGCTCAGATCGGCCCAGGCCGCGCCACTTCTTTCGCTACTCGAAAACCGTAACGCGTCGTGGGCCTGTCAAGGCTCGGGTCGTCAGGTAGCCCGCCGGCGTCTTCGTCAAACTCGAATCGGCCCAAGGCTTGACACGGTCGTCATCAGCCCCTGATTGCCTTCGCTTTGCCAAACCCTGCGCAGCCACGGCCATATTCTTGCGGAGTATGACGAGGCAGGCGCGAGGCGCGTTCCGGTTTTCGCGACCCTCGGCGCAGGCACGTTGCACGGCTTTCGCGTCGGCAAGAACGGTGCCGGTCCGTTATCGGTCGGGCGCGAAGGAAGGGCCGCGACTCGCGCCGATCTGAGTTTCCGGCACTCAGCGTCTGAGCTGCTTGTCGTGCGCCCTGCCCAATAAGAACTGGGCGGCGATCGATCCGATCAGGGCCAGGAACATGTCCCACTGGGTGTCCCAGACGTCGCCCTGGGTGCCGAGGAACGCGCTCGCGCCCTCGCCGCCGAGCAGCGCGGCCCACCACTCGACCATTTCGTAGAACGCGCTGAACGCGAGACAAAAGCAACACACGAGGAAGAACAGCCACGGCCCCCGCCGCAGCGGGGTGGTGCGCAAGAAAACCTCGCGCGCGATGATCGCCGGCACGAACCCCTGCGCCAGATGGCCGAGCCGATCGTAGTGATTGCGGGCCAGATCGAAGGCGTCCTGGACCCAGAACCCCAGCGGCACCTCGGCGTAGGTGTAGCGCGCGCCAACGAGCAGAATGACGGCGTGGATGAAGATCAGTCGATAAGCCAACGGGGTTAGCGGAAAGCGCCGCCAGGTCAACCAAAGAAGCGGCACGGCGATCAGCACCGGGGCGGCCTCGAGCAGCCAGGTCACGCGTTCGGCGGGCGCGATCGCCGACCAGACCAGGACGAGTCCGGTCGCGCCCAGCAAGATCCAGAGCTCGCGCGGCGGCTTGGGCGATCGATCGATCATGCAGGGATCATCCGCTCCATCAGGCGTTGCGCCTGGCCCACGTAGCCGCCGCCGAACAGGTTGGCGTGATTGAGCACGTGGTAAAGCTGGTACAGCGGCTTGCGCCGCGGATAGCCGGGATGCAGCGGCCATTCGGCCTCGTAGGCCCGATAAAAGGCGGTTCCGAAACCGCCGAACAGCTCGGTCATGGCCAGATCGGTCTCGCGGCAGCCATAGTAGCTGGCGGGGTCGAAGACTACCGCCCGGCCGTCGGCGAGAGCGCCGTGATTGCCGCCCCACAGATCCCCATGGAGCAGGCTGGCTCGAGGCCGGTGGCCGGCGAACAGGTCGGGCAGGCCGTCGATCACGCGCTGACAGCGCCGGCCGAGGCCCGGCACCGCCTCGCGTTTGAGCAGCAGCTCGACCTGATGGCGGAGCCGGTGCTCGGCAAAGAAAGCCAACCAGTCGGACGACCGTGGGTTGGGCTGCGGCGTCGAGCCGACGAAATTGTCGCGGTGCCAGCCAAAATACGGCTGCTCGATCCGATGCAGGCGGGCCAGTGCCGTGCCAAGCGCCGCGTCCGAGCTTTCCGAGGCGGACCCGAACTCGAGCAGTTCCAGAGCCAGGTAGGCGGTTTTGTCGAGCCGTCCGAAGTCCAGCGCCGCGGGCACGTTGACGGTGGCGGTTGAACGCAGCTCGGTCAGCGCGGCATGCTCGGCGGCGAACATTTCGGCGTCTTCGTTTCGGTGGAGCTTGACGAACACGCCGCCGTCGGCGCCGCGGACCGCATAGGCCTCGTTGATGTCGCCGCCGCCGACCCGCGCGATGCGAAGCGGCGGCTCCAGTCCGCCTGAGTGCGCAGCGATGACACGCAGCAGTGATTCGCTCATCGCCTGGTCGGATCGCGGGCTCACTGCCGTGGCGGCGGTCAATAAATCAATTCGACCGATTTGAGCAGTTCGCCCAAACGATCGACCCGCCTGCGGTTGGCGCCCAAATCGGAGTGGCCGACGCGTGAGGCCGAGCGGACTGCGAGTTCCTCGCCTCTCAGATTCAGCTCGAGATCGTCAACGAAGCCGAACAGGGCGCTGGAGATTTCGGCGCGCAGGTAGTCCTGGGTTTGCTCGACGATGCGCACGTTCGGCTGCGACGCGACCACGGCCACGATCAGCTCCCATGAGTCGGGGCCGGTCACGGTCCATCGGCGGTAGCGGTGGCCTTCGTCCGGAGCATCGCTGGAAACGCAGTTGGGGCTGTCGGGGCAGGGCGCGAACTCGCCGTTGATGACCCCCAGGAAGGGCGGGTTGCGACGCGACTGGTGGGCCAGCGC
>JBFGYD010000275.1:0-4482 GCA_041587615.1 Lysobacterales bacterium | reverse complement strand
GGTTTCTTCTTCGACCGAAGATAGCTCCTTGAACTGGGCGTAAGAGCCCGGTGCCGGGAAGCCGAGAGCCCGAATTCGCTCGGCAATTTCATCGACCGCGAGAGCCAGCTCGGTGTAATGCTGCTCAAACAGCTCGTGCAGGGTCGAAAACATCGGCCCGGTTACGTTCCAGTGAAAATTATGCGTTTTAAGATACAGGGTGTAGCTGTCGGCAAGCAGTCGCGAAAGCCCCTCGGCGATCTCGTGTCGCTGCGGCTCCGCGATGCCAATGTCAATCTTCATTGTTCGTTGCTCCTGCACGATTTCGCTACACTCTAGCACCGAGTCATTCATATATAAAATGAATTGATTCAATCGAATCAATAGTAGAAAGCTATGGTTGTCAGGAGTCCAGATCAAGCCTTCGTCGACCTGGCCCGAAGTCTCGACGGCGCCATGGGGCGCGATCGGCCCGGCTTCCGGCGCCGCCTGCGTGGCCTGGAGCGCCGCGCGGCTCGGGACCTGCCCTACCGCCAGGGGCTGGAGCGCCTGGCCGGCGCGATCGAGGTCTCGCGCGCCGCGCGGCAGCGCCGGAGTGCGGCCGATCTGACGGTCGCGTTCGACCCCGCTCTGCCGATCGCTGCCCATGCCGGCGAGATCCGCGAGGCCGTCGAGGCCCACCCGGTGATCGTGGTCGCGGGCGAGACCGGCTCGGGCAAGACCACCCAACTTCCGAAGATCTGTGTTAACGCCGGACGCGGGCGGGACGGCTGGATCGGCGTGACCCAGCCGCGGAGGATTGCCGCGCGCAGCATCGCCGCGCGGCTGGCTGAAGAACTCGGTTGTCGGGTCGGCGCCGAGGTCGGGTTCAAGGTGCGCTTTGACGAAAAGGGGGATGCCGACAGCCTGATCAAGGTGATGACCGACGGCATTCTGCTGGCCGAGACGCAGCGCGATCGATGGCTCGACGCGTACGACACGCTGATCATCGACGAGGCCCACGAGCGCAGCCTGAACATCGATTTTCTGCTCGGCTACCTGAAGCGACTGCTGCCCCGCCGTCCCGAGCTCAAGCTGATCATCACCTCGGCCACGATCGATACGGCGCGCTTCGCGACCCACTTCGACGACGCCCCGGTGATCGAGGTGTCCGGCCGCGGACATCCGGTCGAGTATCGCTATCGTCCGCTGGTCGGCAATGAACCGGGCGAGCCCGAACGCGATCTGATCGAGGGGATCTGCGCCGCCGTCGACGAGCTGAGTCAACTGGATGCGCGCGGCGACGTCCTGGTGTTTCTGCCTGGCGAACGCGACATCCGCGACGCCGGCGAGGCGCTGAACCGGATGCGTCTGCGCCGGACCGAAATCCTGCCGCTGTATGCCCGCTTGGGCCGCCACCGCCAGCACCAGATCTTTCACCCGGGCCCCGCGCGCCGCATCGTCCTTGCCACCAACGTGGCCGAGACCTCGCTGACGGTGCCGCGGATCCGCTTCGTGATCGATTCAGGATTGGCCCGAATCAGCCGCTACAGCCACCGCAGCAAAGTCCAGCGGCTGCCGATCGAAGCCGTATCCCAGGCCAGCGCGGCGCAGCGCGCGGGACGCTGCGGGCGGCTGGGTCCGGGCACCTGCGTGCGGCTGTACAGCGAGGACGATTTCGACTCTCGCCCGCTCTATACCGAGCCCGAAATTCTGCGCACCAACCTGGCCACGGTGATCCTGATGATGGAGTCGCTGGGCCTGGGCTCGGTCGAGGAGTTCCCGTTTCTCGAGCCGCCGGCGGCGCGTTTCGTCAACGACGGCTACCAGCTCCTGTTCGAACTTGGCGCGCTGGACGGGTTGAGAAAGCTGACCGCGATCGGACGCGACATGGCGCAATGGCCGCTGGACGTTCGTCTGGCGCGGCTGCTGCTGGCCGGCCGCGACGCCGGCTGCCTCAACGAGGCGCTGGTCATCGCCAGCTTCCTGTCTTTGCAGGACCCGCGCGAGCGCCCGCTGGACGCGGCGAAGGCGGCCGACGAAGCCCACGCCGAGTGGCACGACGAGGCCTCGGATTTCGTCGCCGCAATGAACCTGTGGCGGGCGTGGACCCAGGTGCGCCGGGGCGGCTCCAACCGAACCCGGCGCGAATGGTGCCGGGAGCATTTCCTGAACCCGCTGCGGATGCGCGAATGGTCCGACGTGCACACGCAGCTGCGTGACCAGGCGCGCGAGACTCGCTGGCCGCTCCCCGCTGGCGCGGCCGATTACACGAGCCTGCATCGCGCGCTGACCTGCGCGTTCCTGGGCCACATCGGGTTCAAAGACGAGCGCGAATACGTCGGTGCCCGGCAGCAGCGCTTTTCGATCTTCCCCGGCTCCGGTCTGTTCGGGCGCGGCCCGCGTTGGCTGGTGAGCGCGCTGCTGGTCGAGACCGCGCGCGTTTATGCCCGGGTCAACGCGCGGATCGAGCCCGAGTGGGCCGAGGCCGCCGGCGCGCACCTGGTCAAGCGCCGCTACTTCGATCCGTACTGGTCGCGCCGCGCCGGCCGCGTGCTGGGCTACGAGCAGGTGACTCTGTACGGCCTGCCGCTGGTGGTCAAGCGGCGCATTCACTACGGCGAGGTCGAACCGGAGGCCGCGCGCGAGATCTTCATCCGCGAGGCGCTGGTGGCCGGCGAACTCAATTCGAAGGCGAAATTCCTGGCTTATAACCGGGCGCTGATCGAGGCCGTTCAGGACCTCGAGGCGCGCCAGCGCCGGCGCGATCTGCTGACCGACGAGACCGGCCTGTTCGAGTTCTTCGACCGCTTGATCCCGGCCAAGATATGCACCGCAAAAGCCTTCGAGCGCTGGCGTCGCGGGGCCGAGAAAGAGCGGCCGAAGCTGCTGTTTCTGGACCGCGATCGGGTAATGACGCGCGCTGACCACGGCATCGACGGCGCGAGGTTCCCGGACCGCCTGGAAATCGACGGCACCTCCTTCCGGCTGATTTACGAACTGGCGCCGGGCGAGCCCGCCGACGGGGTCAATCTGCAGCTTCCGCTGCATCTTCTCAACACGCTCGATCCGCGGCCGCTGGAATGGCTAGTGCCGGGCCTGCTCGGCGAAAAGGTCACCGCGCTGATCAAGTCCCTGCCCAAGGCGCAGAGAAAAAACTTCGTCCCGGCGCCGGATTTCGCGCGCCGCTTCCTGACTCGGCAGACCGGCCGCGAGGGAGGCTTGAGCGAGGCGCTGGCCGATTTCCTGTTCCGCGAAACCGGGGTCGCGGTTGCCGCCGATGACTTCCAGCCCGATCAACTGGACGATTATCTGCGGATCAACGTCCAACTTCGCGACGGTCGGACGCTGGTCGCCCAGGGACGGGATCTGGCGGCGCTGAAGCAAGGCTGGGGCGAGGACGCGCGCGAGGAATTCCTGTCCCAGAGCGAGGGCGAGTATTACCGCGACGGGCTGGATCGCTGGTCCTTCGGGGCCCTGCCGGAACAGGTCGAATTAGCCGACGGCGTCACCGCTTATCCAGCCCTGGTCGATCAGGAACACGCGGTCGGAATCCGCCTGTTCGAGGATCGCCCGAGCGCCGCCGATTACCACCTGCACGGCCTGCGCCGCCTGGTTGCGCTCGCGCTCAAGGACAAGTTTCGTTACCTCGATCGAGCGCTGCCGCTGGACACGGAACTGACGCTGCGCTACGCGCCGATCGACAGCCCCCGGGCGCTAAAACGCGATCTGACGTTTGCCATTTCGATGACCTCCGTCGAGGCGTTCGTCGAGCCGGTGCGTAACGCCGAGGCGTTTCAGCGTCTGTGCGAGCACGTCCGCGGCGATTTGCTGGAGCGCGCCAATGCGCTCACCGAAACGCTGCGCGGGGTGCTGGCGGAATACACCGAGGTGCGTCAGCGCTTGAGCGAGATCGAGACGCTGCACCCGCTGGCCCATTCCGATCTCTCCGAGCAGCTCGGCTACCTGCTGTACCCGGGCTTTCTGACCGAGGTGCCCGACGCACGGCTGGCGCATTATCCGCGCTACCTGCGCGCCATTTACGTGCGCCTGGAGCGCCTCGAGCAAGACCCCGCGCGCGACCTGGAGCGCCAGGACCGGATCAGCGGTTTCTGGGCTGACTACCTGGAGCGCTGCGCCGCGGCGGACGAGTATCCGGTGGAACTGGACGAATTTCACTGGCTGTTGGAGGAATATCGGGTGTCGCTGTTCGCTCAGGAGTTGAAAACTGCGGTTCCGGTTTCGGCCAAGCGACTACGCGCGAAGTGGGCGAAAATACCGTGAATAGTCGCCGGCCCTCGGCCGGCGATCGGCCCAGCCATCGCGACGTGTTCACGATCGCCGCGCCGATGATCCTGTCCAACGTGTCGATCCCGCTGCTCGGGATGGTCGACACCGCCGTGGTCGGACACTTGCCCGAGCCGCATTATCTGGGCGCCGTCGCGGTCGGCGCGGTGATCTTCAGTTTCGTGTTCTGGGGCTTCGGCTTCCTGCGTATGGGCACCACCGGATTCGTCGCCCAGG
>JBFGYD010000274.1:0-4489 GCA_041587615.1 Lysobacterales bacterium | reverse complement strand
GCTGGCGGCCTCGACCCTGATCGCCACCGCGGTCGCGCTGCCACGGCTCGAGTGGTCGTGGTGGCCGGCCGACGCCGCCCCAGACCTGAGGCTGATGCTGTTCATCGCCGCCCTGGGCGGCTTCATGCCGGTCTCGGCGGACTCATCGGTGTGGCAATCCCTGTGGACCCTGGCCAAGGCCGACGACAGCCACACCCGGCCCCAGTTGCGCCACGTGCTGCCGGACTTCAACATCGGCTACTGGGCCTCGGCCGTGTTCGCGCTGTGCTTCGTGATCATGGGCGCGGCGGTCATGAACCGCGCCGGCATCGCACCGGCTTCCGAGGCCGCGCCGTTCGCCGCCCAGATCCTGGCCTTGTACGAGACCGGGCTGGGCCCCTGGGCCAAGCCGGTGGTGGGCGCCTCGGTGGTCTCCGTGATGCTGACCACAACGCTGGCGGGGCTCGACGCCCTGCCCCGGGTGCTGGTCGCAATCACCCGCGTGCTGCGCGGCCGGGCTTGGGCGCCGGGCCAGATCGGCGGGATCGATCGGACGCCCGAGTATCGCCTTTACCTGGTCGTGCTGGCCGGCGGCGCCATCGCCGCGCTGTACCTGCTGCTGTCGTCGTTCCGGGCGTTTCTCGACTTCGGCACCACGATCGCGTTCCTGTCCGCTCCGGTCATCGCGATCCTGAACCACCGCGCCGTGTTCAGCACTCACGTGCCGCCCGCCGACCGGCCGTCGAAAAACATGCGCGCGTGGAGCCTGGCCGGCATCGCCGCGCTGGTGTTGTTCAGTGCGTTTTATCTGTACCTGCTTCTCGGCGGCTACTTCGACTAGCCGACCTGCGGCGCGCGCGCCGCGACGCGCTCCAGAAAGCGCTCGAACAGCGCTTGGGTTTCGGCCAAGGTGTCGACCAGCGCGTGGTCGTCGTCGAGCAGGTGCAGGGCGGCTCGGTGTTCGGCGCACCAGCGCACGACCTTGTCGCTCGGCACCACGTCGTCGCGCCAGCCGTGCACAACCTCGATCAGCGGCGCGGGACAGCGGTAGTTGAGCTCCTCGTACCCGGGCCAGTACACCGCCGGGGCGAGCAGGAACGCCGCCGCCACCGGCAGCCTCTGGGCCGCGAAAACCGACACCGCACCGCCGAGACTGGAGCCCCACAGCACCACCGCGCCAGCCGGTTCGCGCGCGATCCGCTCGCACAGCAGCGTGATTCGATCGGCCGGTTCCGGGCAGGCGCGATAGTCGGGCGCCGCGGTGCGCCAGCCCTGCCGCTCGGCGATCGGTCGCAGAGCCTTGATCTTCGCCGCCTGCGGCGAGGATTCGTGGCCGTGGGAGAAAATCAGCAGCCGACCCGGCTTCGATGGGTTTGCCGTTTGCATGGGTGGCGCAGTATAACAACTGCCGATGGCCGACCTCCCAGCTACTATCGACATCGAAATCGCCCCGCTTTCGTACGAGTGGCGGCTGGACGCCCGGTCGCTCGAACAGATCGCGCTGGTGGTGATCCACTGTACCGAACTGCCGGACCTGGCCACCGCCCGCCAGTACGGCGAACACGTCCACTACCCGGAGTCCGGAACCGGCAACTCCGGCCACTACTACATCGACCGCGACGGCAGCATCCACCGGTTCGTCGCCCCGGAGCGGATCGCGCACCACACCGCCGGCCACAATCGCGAGTCGATCGGAATCGAGCTGGTCAACCGCGGCCGGTACCCGCACTGGTTCCGGACCGATCAACAGGACATGAGCGAGCCCTATCCCAAGACCCAGATCGACGCCCTGCTCGTGCTGCTCGACCACCTCTCGAAGGAATTGCCCAACCTGCGCTCGATCGCCGGCCATGCCGATTTGGACACCCGCCTGGTCGCGGCCGAGGATGCGCCGGACCGAATGGTACGTCGGAAGTTGGACCCCGGACCGCTGTTCCCGTGGGATCGGGTGCTGGCCGGCTCAACGCTGCAGCGAAGATCCCTCTAAAACCAGCATTCGACCCGCGCGACGGCTTCGTGAGCGCCCGGCCGACCGCCGTCCAGGTCGATGCCGTAGAGCTCCGCGAACGCGGCCAGCAACACCGGCTGCAGCGCGAACGTAACCGATTCGCCGGCGACCCCGGTTTCGCGATAGGCGGCGCCGGGGCTCAGCTTGGCCACGACGACGCCGCGCACCTGGCCGGCGTCATCGAACATCGGCGCGCCGCTGGCGCCCTGCTCCAGACGCGCGTCAGCGGAAAAGTAGCGCCGATCGGATCCCGGCCGCTCGAGGGCCGTGACCCGGCCTGCGGCACTGACCAGGGTTTCGTACGCGGTGCCGGCGTGCTCGCGCGTGACCACGGTCAGGACCTGGTTCAGAGACGGCGAGGCGCTTTCCAGCTTGACCCACGGCCCGGTCCGCGGTTCCTCGGCGATGAGAATCGCGACATCGTTGTCGGGCTCCGCGGCCACCAGAGTCAGCCGACCGGTGCCGGTCGCGCGGACCTCGGCGCAGAGCTGGACCACGTGAGCGTTGGTCATCAAATGGCCTGAGCCGCTGATCCAGAACCCGGCCCCATGACCGATCATTTGGGTTGCCATGGGCACCACCCGATGAGCGTTCAGCGGTACCGGGTCGGGAAGAGCCTCGCCGACCGCCGCGACGGTCGCGGTGACCCGCTGTTCGAGGCTCAACTCGGCCTCCAGCGCCGCGAGCCTCGCACCGGCCTCGGCCTGACCGGACAGATGTGCGCGCTTGAGCCAGTAATAGGCCTGCGCCGGATTCCGTTCAACTCCCCGTCCCTGGAGGTGGAACAGGCCTGCCAGGTGCTGGGCCAGCCCGTCCCCGGCGCGCGCGGCCGCCTCGATCCAGGTCACCGCCGCGCCTTCGTCGGTCGGGTAGCGCCCGCCAGCGGCCAGTTGCACCCCAAGGTAGCGCTGGGCCTGAACGTGGCCCGCCTGCGCCGCGCGCTCGATCATGACCTTGCCGCGGAATTCGTCCAGGCGCAGGCCGAGCCGATACTGGGCTTCGGCCGAGCCCGTCTCGGCCGCCGCCCGCAGCCAGGCTTCGGACTGGTGCGGGTCCGCGGCAACCCCGTCCCCGCGCTCCAGCAGGCCCGCCAGCATGATCCGTGCGCCCGCGTGGCCCTGTTCGGCCGCGAGATGGAACCAGAACGCCGCGGCGGCCGAGTCCTGGGCCACCCCGCGACCGTGGAGCAACCGCTCGGCCAGTTCGAAGCGTCCGGCCGACCGTCCCGGGCCTCCCGCCCGCCACAGCCAATCGTTGGCGCTCTCGGCGGTGGACGGTTCGGCGGCGGCGGCCAGATACAGCTCGAACGCGGCCGGCCGGTAGCCCTGGGCTGCCAGTTCGCGCAGCCGCTCGTCGCCGCGCGGGTCGCCGGCTCGGGTCAACTCGACGGCCTCCAGATATCGCTCGCGCCGCTGGTCGGTGGCGCCGGCGGCTCCGATGGCCAGCCCGGCGAGCACCAGCCACAGCTTCAGCCGCGCGACCGGGGTATTATGTAAAGTCAGGCGGGAACCCGAACCACGGCTGTGTTTTAATGTCAGGGGAAACACGGCGGCGGATGGGAATGGCTTCTTCAATCAGGGTCCTGCAAACGGTCGAGCATCGCTGTGGCTATTATGCCGAGCGCAGGACCCGAAATCTCGTGGTCGACCCCGGCGCGGACCACCTCGACATCATCTACGATTCGCTGACCTCGAGCGGCTTTCGGCGCGCCGGCGCGCTGATCTTCCGGCCCCATTGCCGTAACTGCTCGGCCTGTCTGGCCACCCGCATCCCGGTCGCCGAATTCGTTCCCAGCCGCAGCCAGCGGCGCACACTGGAGCGCAACGCTGATTTCACTATCGAGCAGACCCAAGCCCGTTTCACCACCGAAGTTTTCGCGCTGTATCGACGCTACCTGAAGGCTCGCCATGCCGGCGGCGGGATGGACAACCCGGCCCGAGAAGATTTCGAGAATTTTCTGCTAAGTAGCTGGAGTCGCTCGTTTTTCGTTGAAATCAGAGACGCCGGAAAGCTGCTGGCGGTGGCGGTGACCGACCGCTTGTCGAGCGGGCTGTCGGCGGTCTACACGTTCTTCGAACCGGCCATGTCCCGCCACAGCCTCGGGGTGCTGAGCATCCTGACCCAGATCAGCCTGACCCGCTCCCTGCGCCTGCCGTACCTGTACCTGGGATACTGGATCGAGAACCATCCCAAGATGCAGTACAAGGTGGCCTTTCGGCCGATCGAAGTCTTCGAGGACGGTCAGTGGCTGCCGTATCAGCGGTCTTTGTAGGCTCGAACGGTCTGATTGAATCGTTCGGCAAGCGTGTGCATCTCGTCGACCATCGCGTTATGGCGACGGGTCCGGACGGCCTGTTCTTCCAACGCCTCCTCGACCGCCTCCTTGTCATTGGCATCGACTTGGACCGCGGCGGCCTCTTCTTCAAGGCAGATCAGATAGGCGTCCGCGTCGGCCATGTACGCCTTGACCGCTTTCTGCGCCTCGAGCATTTCGTCCTTGCT
>JBFGYD010000273.1:0-4498 GCA_041587615.1 Lysobacterales bacterium | reverse complement strand
TCGACGTTGAACCGGGTCTCGGAATTGAGCTGGTTGATCAGCTCGAAGGCGCGTGCCGGGTCGTTCAACGGGATGCCGTTGACCGCCGTGATAACGTCGGTGGGGCGCAGCCCGAGTTTGCCGATCAGGGCGGCGTCGCGGCCGGCTTGCAGGCGAAAGCCAATCGGCTGGCCGTTTTCGATGATCGGCAGAGCGCGGATTTGCTGGGCCAGCCGGGCCGGGTCCAGGCGCGCGTCGCGCTGCGCCGCCTGCCAGTCGAGGCGCTGCAGGTTGGGGGTCGCGGTGGCCGTCGCGGTCCGGCCCGGATTGGTGCCGCGCCGCCGTCCCGGCGCGGCCGGGTCCTCTTCGCGCAGGCGCAGCGTCTCGTAGCGGCCCAGATGGATCAGGATCACGCGGTCGGCATGCACCTCGTGCAGCTTCGCGTCCCCGGTCACCGGATCGCCGACCGCGTACAGCGACTCGTCGTCGCCGTCGGCGATGATCGCCATCCCGGTGCCGCCAGAGTCCTCGACCAGGGTGCCGAGCAGGCGCAAATCCAGGCTCGTGTCGGGGGCGTTGGCGGTGACCGTCAGCGGCGCCCCGATGACGGATTGACCGAACAGGTGCAGCGCTGCCAGATCGATCCGCGCCCCACCGGCATTGCTCGGCCCGTCGGGGTCGTCGACGGCGACGGCGAGTTCGGTCGCTGGCGGCGTCGCCGCGACCAGATGCCACGCGATCCGGGCCGCAAACCAGATGGCCACGGCGATCGCGCTCAGCAGGGCCATCCAGCCGGCCACGTAGGCCACGCCGATCAATCGTTCCCGCTGCGCGAGGCTGTGCAACATGTTCGCTTCTTTGAGGCTCCTGGCTCGGTCAGGCGGCGCCCTCTTTTAGCATTACCGCCGGGTGCAGGCAATGACGAATCCGCCGCCGGCGGCCGTCGATAACGGTCGACGCTAGCGTTTGCGCGCCGCTGGCTTGCGGCCGCGACCGCGCCCTCTGGACCGGCGCGGTCGGTCACCACCCCCGCGGCTGCGGTCGCGCGGACCGGCGGCGTCCCGGCCGCGGGAACCGCTCCGCCGGGGTCGCGGCGCCGGACGCTGCAGCTCCGCCAGCAGCTCCGGCTCGACCGGAAGCACCGGCAGCTTCAAGTCGATGAACTCCTCGATCTCAGGGAGCGAAAAAGCGGTGTCCTCACAGGCAAAGCTGATTGCCTCGCCGGCTTCGCCCAGGCGCGCGGTGCGGCCGATGCGGTGGACGTAGTCTTCCGGATCCTGCGGCAGGTCGAAATTGAACACGTGGCTGACGTCGGGGATGTGCAGGCCGCGCGCCGCAACGTCGGTGGCGACCAGGATCGCGATCTTGCCATTGTGGAAATCACGCAACAGGGTCTGGCGGCGGGACTGGCGCACGTCCCCCGACAGGACCTCGGCGTTGAAGCCGTTGCCCTTCAGATAGGCGGTCACCTTTTCGGTCACCACCTTGGTGTTGCAGAACACCATCGTCCGGGTCACGTCCATTCGCTTGAGCAGGCCGATCAGAAGCCGGATCTTTTCCACGTTGGCCGGAAAATACACCCGCTGCTTGACGCTCTCCGCGGTCACCTGCTCGGCCTCGACCTCGACCCGCTCGGGATTGTTCATGTGCTCGTAGGCCAGCTCGGTGACCCGGTAGGACAGGGTGGCCGAGAACAGCAGGTTCAGTCGCTTCTCCGGCGTGGGCATGCGCCGCAGCAGATAGCGGATGTCCTTGATGAAACCGAGGTCGAACATCCGGTCCGCCTCGTCCAGCACGAGCACCCGGATTCGCCGGAGGTCGAACACCCGCTGCTTGAAATAATCGATGATGCGCCCGGGCGTGCCGATCAGGATGTCGACCCCGGCGGCCAGCCGCTGGCGCTGCTTATCGTAATCGACCCCGCCGTAAGCCAGGGTCAAACTCAAATCCGTGAAACGGCCCAGCAGTTCGGCGTCCTTGTGGATCTGGATGGCCAGCTCGCGGGTCGGGGCGAGGATAATCGCGCGCGGGCCGCGCGGCGGTTTCTCGCCGGGCGGAGAATCCTTGAGCAGGGCGTGGAAGGTGGCGATCAAAAAAGCGGCGGTTTTGCCGGTTCCGGTCTGCGCCTGGCCCGCCACGTCGTGACCGGCGAGCAACAATTCCAGGCAGCCGGCCTGGATCGGAGTACAGTACTCGAAGCCGGCCGCGGCGATGCCTTTGGCAACCAGCGGATGGATGTCGAACTCGCTGAAACGGTGCTCGGTGAAAGTCGGCTGGGACGTTGCGGCTGCCTCGTTCATTGGGGTTGCATTGAAACTCCGCTTGGGCTCAAATGTCTCACTCATTCCGGGTGTGAAGTAAAGGTCGAGTCGGGTCCGGGGCGGTAAGCAAACGATGCAGTGTACCCTAACAGGCCCGATCCGCAAACGCAGTGCGCCGCCTTCCACCCGCGGGACGAGCATGAACCGCACAGGGCAGAGGAACGATCAGTGAGCGACAATATCATTCACGTCAGCGACGAGGAATTCGAGGAGAAAGTGCTGGCCAGCGAGGGACCGGTGCTGGTTGATTTCTGGGCTGAATGGTGCGGCCCGTGCAAGATGATCGCTCCGGTGCTGGAACAGGTTGCCGAGCAGTACGGGGATCGGATCAAGATCGCCAAGGTCGACGTCGACGCCAACAAGCAAATGGCGATGAAGTTCAATATTCGCAGCATTCCGACCCTGATGATCTTCAAGAACGGTCAGCCCGAGGCCACCAAGATGGGGGCGATGAGCAAGACCCAGCTCACCTCGTTCATCGACGGCTGTATCTGACGTTTAGTTTGTCCGACCCGCTCGCGGGCGGGCCCGCCGGCGGGCCGGTCCCGGCCCGGATCAAAAGCGCTTTACCCGGGTTGCCGATCGTGGTATTTTGAGCGGGATTTCCGAGCTGGCCGTCGATCCCATACCCGACCGGCCCACCCCCGAATCAAGCTGAGCGAGCGGCCCGTCCGCTGCCACCTGTTCACCGCAAATAGCGTTTGCGATTAAATCCAATCGAGCCCGAATAGGCCCCTAAATGAACCTGACCGAACTCAAACAGAAACCTGCCAGCGATCTGGTCACGATCGCGCGGGAGCTGGGCAACGAGGGATCCTCCCGCGCCCGTAAGCAGGACCTGATCTTCAACATCCTCAAGGCCCATGCCTCCAGCGGTGAAGCCATTTACGGCGACGGCGTGCTGGAAATCCTGCAGGACGGATTCGGATTTCTGCGCTCTGCCGACGCCTCCTACCTGGCCGGTCCCGACGACATTTACGTGTCCCCGAGCCAGATTCGCCGCTTCGGGCTGCGCACCGGCGACACCGTGGCCGGCAAGATTCGCCCACCCAAGGACGGCGAGCGCTATTTCGCGCTGCTCAAGGTCGAGGAGATCAACTTCGAACCGCCGGAGGCGGCCAAGAACAAAGTCCTGTTCGAAAACCTGACCCCGCTGTTTCCGCGCGAGGCGTTCAAGCTGGAACGGGGCAACGGCAGTACCGAGGACTTGACCGCCAGGATCATCGACCTGATCTCGCCGATCGGCAAGGGCCAGCGCGGCCTGATCGTGTCGCCGCCCAAGGCCGGCAAGACGATGATGCTGCTCAACATCGCGCAGTCGATCGTGGCCAACTCGCCCGACGCAAGGATGATCATCCTGCTGATCGACGAGCGCCCCGAAGAAGTCACCGAGATGGCCCGCGCGGTCAACGCCGAGGTGCTGTCGTCGACTTTCGACGAGCCCGCCTCGCGCCACGTGCAGGTCGCCGAGATGGTGATCGAGCGGGCCAAGCGGCTGGTCGAGCACAAAGAAGACGTGGTGATCCTGCTGGATTCGATCACCCGGCTCGCGCGCGCCTACAACACCGTGGTGCCGTCGTCCGGCAAGGTCTTGACCGGCGGTGTCGATGCCAACGCCTTGCAGCGGCCCAAGCGATTTTTCGGAGCAGCTCGAAACATCGAAGAAGGCGGCAGCTTGACCATCATCGCAACAGCGCTCGTGGATACGGGCTCGAGGATGGATGACGTCATATTCGAAGAATTCAAAGGGACCGGCAACTCGGAAATTCACATGGAGCGGAAAATCGCCGAAAAACGGATCTTTCCATCCATCAATATCGACCGCTCCGGTACGCGACGCGAGGAGCTGCTGGTAAAGCCCGACATCCTGCAAAAGACCTGGATTCTGCGTAAGCTGCTTCACCCGATGGACGAGGTCGCGGCCATGGAGTTCCTCCTGGACCGCCTCAAGGCCACCAAGGTCAACACCGAGTTCTTCGATGCCATGAAGCGGTCCTAGGCACCCCGGTCAAGCCACGCGCGCGGCGCTCCCTGAGGGAGGCCGTTTAAGGCTGCAAAACAATCAGGCTGGCCTGTACCGTCAGCTTTGCTTACGTCGATTCAAAGAGCTGCTGGAAAGCGGCTTTTGCTTGGCTCCAACTAAATGACTCGAGCTAGAGGCTACTGATGGCAGATGTGACTGGCCCCTTGCATGGCAT
>JBFGYD010000272.1:0-4535 GCA_041587615.1 Lysobacterales bacterium | reverse complement strand
TCGACGCCCATACCCACGTCTTCGGCGACGCTCTCGGGCAGGCACTGAAATTCGGTGTGACCACCGAACTGGACATGTTCTCGCCGGTGACCCAGGTTCAGACGGCACGCCGTACTCGGGACGGACTGGAGCGGCGCGCTGGCGCCGACTTGTTCTCGGCCGGCACCCTGATCACCGCCACGGGTGGCCACGGGACCGAATACGGTCTGCCCATCCCCACGCTCAATGCGGCCGAGCAAGCCGATGCGTTCGTGGCCAGTCGACTCGCCGAGGGATCCGACTTCATCAAGGTTATTTTCGACGATGGCCACGCCTTCGGTATCGAGTGGCCGACTCTGGATCAGGCGACGCTCGAGGCGGTCGTGGCAGCGGCCCACGCCAGGGACGCCAAGGTCGTGGTCCACGTCAGCACGCTCGAACAGGCCAAGGGCGCGGTCCGCGCTGGAGCGGACGGCCTGGCGCACTTGTTTGCCGATCGGCCGGTCGATCAGGAGTTCCTGGACCTGGCGTTGGCCTCGGGCCTGTTCGTTGTGCCGACCCTTTCGGTCCTTGAAAGCGTGGCGGGCAGCGGCGGTGGCTGGTTTGAGGACGAGCGCGTGCTCACGCGTCTGGACTCGGTCCAGCGCCAGAATTTGCGCAGCGCGTTTCCCGTTCAGTTCGAACGAGTGGACAGCGTCGCGGCCGCAAATCTGAAGGCTCTTCATGCCGCCGGGGTGCCGATACTGGCGGGAACCGACGCCCCCAACCCGGGCACGGCTCACGGCGTGAGCCTGCATCGAGAGCTGTTTCTGCTGGTCGCCGCGGGCATGGACGTCCAGGAGGCCCTGCGCTCGGCAACATCGCTGCCGAGCCGGCATTTCTCACTCGGCGCCCGCGGCCGAATCGTGGCCGGAGCGCGCGCCGATCTGTTGCTGGTCGACGGCGACGTGCGAGTCGACATCGCTAACAGCCTGAACATCCGCGCGGTGTGGAAGAACGGATTCGCGGCTGACATCGAGCAGCGCCCTTCAACGCAGGAACCGAAGCTCGAACAGATCACGGCGGGCCTGATCAGCGATTTCGACGCGGACCTCGGCGCGCAGATCGGATTGGGCTGGCAGGTCACGACCGACGGCATCCGCGGCGGGTCTTCCCAGGCTGAGCAGACGTGGGTGAGCGGGGGCAGCGCGGACAGTCCCGGATCGCTGTCGGTCGTCGGCGAGGTTGCCCCGGGGTTTGCCTGGCCCTGGGCCGGAACCGTCTATTTTCCGGGCCATCGACCGATGCAGCCGGTCGGCTTTCGAGCCGACCATCGGCTCAGCTTCGCGGTCCGCGGCGACGGTTCGACCTACCATGTCCTTTTTCTTTCCGACACCGGAGCGCCGCCGGTGCGGTATCCTTTCGTGGCCGGGGACGATTGGCGGACCGTATCGATCGGCCTGGCCGAGGTCGCGGGGCTGGACCCGAACGCAATCGCCGGAATCGGCTTTGCCGCCGGCCCCGAGACTGGCCCGTTCAGCTTTCAGCTCGACGACGTGGCGATTCAATGACCAACTGGACGAGTGTCGCGAAGAACGGACTGCTGGCGGTCCACCGCCGGCTGCTTCCGGACGATCCGGAGATCGGCTGGATGCCCTACCTGTGGCTCGTGTATCTCGGGTTCGTTTACCTGCCGGTTGCCTTGATCGACTACCGCCCGACTCAGGTGTGGGCCACGCACGCCGCGACTCTGGTCTTTCTGGTGCTGTACTTTCGCGGCTTCTGGAGCCGCGGCTTCAAGGTGCTGCCGTCTCTGATCGGAATCGCCGCCCTGGGCGCAATCCTCGCTCCGATCAACTTCGGCGCATCCGCGTTCTACATTTATGCAAGCGCGTTCGCCTGCCAGCTGGGCACCGTTAGACGCGGTGTGATCGCGGTCGGTGCAATCGTCGCGGCGGTCGTCATCGAGTGGCTGGTCCTGGATTTGCACGTCGCCTTTCTGCTGCCGGCGGTGATTTTCAGCATCCTGGTGGGCACGATCAATATCTACCACTCCGACCTCGCTCGTCGCCGTAGCGAACTGCGCCTTTCTCACGACGAGGTCAGGCGCCTGGCCGCGACCTCTGAACGGGAGCGCATCGCTCGCGATCTCCACGACCTGCTCGGGCACAGCCTGTCGCTGATCACCCTGAAGATCGAGCTGGCACGCAAACTGCTGGATCGGGACCCCGCAAGGGCCGCTGCCGAACTGGCTGAGCTGGAGCGCATTTCCCGCTCGGCCCTGCGCGAGGTACGTGAGGCCGTGTCCGGTTTTCGCAGTGCCGAGATGGGCAGCGAACTGGCCAACGCGCGGCTCGCGCTGGAGGTAGCCGCTATCGACTTCGACTATCGTCTGGACGGGCCGGAGTTGACTCCCGAGGTCGACCAGGTGTTCGCCATGTGCCTTCGCGAGGCGGTGACCAACGTTGTGCGCCACTCCAAGGCTACACGGTGCTCGGTGCGCATGGAGCGGCGCCGCGATCAGGCGGAGCTTCGCATCATCGACGACGGCAAATGCGAGTCAATCGAAGAAGGCAGCGGTCTGAAAGGCATGCGTGAGCGCCTCGGTGCCGTTGGCGGCTCACTGGTGGTAAGTACCAGACAACGCACCGAACTCAGGCTGCGCGTTCCGCTGCGCCGGCAGACCCGCGCCTTCCAACCTTCGGAGCCGCGCGTGGCATGATCCGCATCCTGATCGTCGAGGACCAGGCCATGGTGCTGGGCGCGCTGGCGGCGTTGCTGGGATTGGAAACCGATCTCGAGATAGTGGGAACCGTTTCCGATCCTCGTGAAGCGCTCGGGCAGATCGACAGGCTGAAACCCGACGTCCTTCTCACCGACATCGAGATGCCGGAATACAGCGGGCTGGACCTGGCCGCGGAGGTTCGGTCACGCGAACTCTGTCCGGTGCTGATTCTCACCACCTTCGCGCGCCCCGGATATCTGCGCCGGGCGTTGAACGCCGGCGTTTCGGGGTATCTGCTCAAGGACTCACCGTCTGAACGACTGGCGGACGCCATTCGGACCATCCATCGAGGTGGCCGGGTCATCGCTCCGGAGCTAGCGGCCGAGGCCTGGGGTCATGAAGATCCGCTGACCGAAAGGGAACGGGAGGTGTTGAGACTGGCCGCCGAGGGTCTGAGCAGTTCCGCCATCGCCGAATCCCTGCACTTGGCCGTGGGCACGGTTCGAAACTACTTGTCCGAGGCGATCGGCAAGCTCGGCGCCGGCAATCGAATCGAGGCGGCTCGCATCGCATCGGAGAAAGGTTGGATCTGATCGGGCCGGGAATGGCGCGCGCGCAACGCCGCGACCGGCAGCGCTCTGATCGCCGGCTTGTCGTCACTCATCTGCTCGAATCGAGTTCGCTCAGGTAGCGCCGCGCGTTGGCCATGTATCGCTCGGCCGACGCGTGCAAATCGGCAACCTCGCTCTCGGTCAGCGTGCGCACGACCCTGGCGGGCGAGCCGATCACGAGCGAGCGCGGCGGAATGACCTTGCCCTCGGTAACCAGCGCGTTGGCGCCGATCAGCGCCTCGCGGCCGATCACCGCGCCGTTGAGCACGGCCGAGTTGATGCCGATCAGCGCGTGGTCCTCGATCCGGCAACCGTGCAAGACGACCCGGTGTCCGACCGTGACGCCGCGCCCGATCACCAGCGGAAACCCTAAGTCGGTGTGCAGCACGCTCCCGTCCTGGACGTTGCTCTCGGGGCCGACCTCGATCGGCTCGATGTCGCCGCGCAGCACCGCCTGAAACCAAACGCTGGTCCCTCGCGCCAGGCGCACCCGACCGATCACGGCCGCGTCGGCGGCGACGAAGGCCGTCTCGTCGATCGCGGGCGAGTGTTCTCCCAGGCGGTAGATCATCGCTCGAGCAGCGCTTTGACGAACGGCACCGTGATCCGCCGCTGCGCGGAGAGGCTGGCCTCCGTCAGCCGGTCGAGAATCCCGACCAGCGCCGCCGGGCTGCGGCTTTGGCGGCGCAGCAGGTAGGCCAGCACCTCGTCGCTCAATCGAACGCCCCGGGCGCGAGCCCGACGACGCAGCAACTCGGCCCGTTCGGAATCGTCGGCCAGCGCGCGCAGCCGGATATCGGTCATCGCGGCCAGCCGCGATTTGAGGTCGGGCAGGGTCGCGCGCAGACGCCTGGCCGGGGTCTCCGCCGCGACCAGCAGCTGACAGCCCTCGGCGCGCCAGCGATTCAGGCCATGGAACAGGCTCTCCTCCCAGGCCGGCGAGGCCAGCAGCGATTCCAGGTCGTCGATAGCCAAGAAATCGAAGCCCTCCACTGGGTCGAGGCTCGGGGGGTGGTCCAACTGTCCGGGAGCGAGGTAACCGGCCCGCCGGCCGGCCCGGTCGGCCACGCGGATCGCGGCCAGCAACGCGTGGGTCTTGCCGCACCCGGCGGGGCCGGCCAGGAATCCCCAGTCGGTGAGATCGGCCCGCGCCATCGAGCGAAGCGTGTCCACCGCCTTGGTGTTCTCCCGCCCGAGAAGCTGCGAAAAGACCGCCTCCTCGGCACCGCGCAGGGGCAGCG
>JBFGYD010000271.1:0-4539 GCA_041587615.1 Lysobacterales bacterium | reverse complement strand
TTCCCCCAGAGGAAGTTGTGCTGGATCAGCGCGTCGCTCGCCGATCCGGTCACGACGACGCCGTTGCCGTCGCCGCCGGGGGCCTGCTCATTGGCGGTGATCACATTGCCGCTGATCACCGACGAGATCGCGGAATCGACGACGATGCCGGCCCCCTCATTGAATCCCACCCCGTTGGCGTCGATCGTGTTGCCATCGCCGGTCACCGTGATGCCGGGGCCGCCGTTGAACAGGACGCTGTTCGATTCCTCGCCCGACATCCCGGCCGGGGTTTCGGTCAGCACGTTGTCGTCGCCGCTGATCAGCAGACCCCCCAGATCGTTGCCGATGCCCTCGGTCGCCGAGATCGCCCGGCCGACGATGTTGCCGCGAATCAGGTTGTCGTCGGTTTCGATGCGGGCCCCGTAGCCCCGGTTCAACGACATCTCGTTTTCGTCCATCGTGACCTGTGCCACGCCGGCCAGCACGATGCCGTCCAGCGCGTTCAGCACCGCGTCATTGCCGGTGACTTGGCCGCCGAGATCCGGCGCGCCCCCGCCGATGGCGTCGAGCAGGATACCGATCTGATTGAGCCACACGTCGTTGTTGTCGACCAGCGCGTTGGGACCGAGCACGTGCAGGCCGTCGCTGGAGCCCGGCACCGCGGTATCGGGATCGAAGCTCAGCGGGTCGATCACGGCGCCGAAGATGTCGTTCGAATTCACTTCGCTGTTGGCGCCCGAGAGCCGCGCCTGCGGCTGGCCGTTGCCGACGATGAAGTTTTCCAGGAGCCGGTTGCCAGTGCCCGTCAGCGACACACCCGAGCCGCCGTTCGGAACGGCCGCACCGCCGTCGTCGGGCGCTGTGTCGCCGGCGCTACCGATCCAGTTGCCGCGCGCGGTCACGCCCGAGACGTTGCCGATCAGCCCGACGCCCAAGTTCCCGGAGATCACGTTGCCACGGCCGGTGCCCGCCAGCGAGGTGCCGTCGTGACCGATGCGCAGGTTGACCGTACCGGCGGAGGAGACGTCGATCCCGGCGCCGTTGGGCGCGGCGCTGCGGTCGGCCGCCTGGCCGATCCAATTGCCGCTGATGACCGTCTCGGCACCCCCACCGGTTACCCGCAGCCCACTGCCGCCGAAATTCACGATGCCCAGGTTGTAGATCTCGCTGCCGGCGGCGCTGCCGGTCAGTTGCAGGCCGTTCGCCACGCCGCCGAGGGCTGCGCCGTCAACAAATACGACCGGAGCCGGCGCGCTCGGCGTCAGCGCCAGCTCCCGATCCCGGGCCGGGGCGCCGGGCGCGGTCGATGCGTCAATAATGACCGCCTCGGTGATTTCGGGCAGCGGTCCGAGCGCGGTGTCGGGGCTGATCGTGCCGGCTACGGAAAACTCGATCGTGTCGATTCCGGCGCTGGCGTTGGCCTCTTCAAGCGCGCCGCGTAGCGAGCAGTCGATGCTGAGACCACCGCTGCCGAACCGCGCCGTTGCGCATACGCCATTACCCGCATTTTCGTCGCTGAAATCATCGAGCGAGTCCACGGTGAAGGTCGCCGCCCAAACCGGGGATGTCATTAGCCCGGCAATAGCGATACCCAGCCACGCGATCGGTGCAGTCTTCAATCCTGTCAACTTCTCGTCTCCGTTGTCTATATCCAGCAACGATCGCCCTATAGTACGCAAACGGCCCCCCGATAGGACCACGGAGGACACGCGCGCTTTCGCCGCCAAGCATCCGGTGCCTCTCTGGCGCAGTCGGCGGCGAGCGCGGCCGGCACAGAATAGCGAGTCAGATGTCGCATTATCGGGGCGCCCCCCACAAAAAACCCTGTCGCGATCCTCGCGACCGCTTCTCGACCTCGTAGCTTACGGCAATCATCCAGGGTTGGTAATCAGGATCCTGGCGCCGGAGTTCAGCCGTCAGTTCCTGGACGTAGCTGGTTTCGATCGGCTGGCCGCGGTTCGGCCAGATTCTGAACTTGATGCGGAGAAGTTCCTTTCCGGACTTCAGCACTTGGCGTCCCTCGATGGAGGGTTCGGTCATCAGAATGCCCGCGAACTGTTCCTGCGCGGAGTGCATCAGGTCGATGGCCGTGGATTCCGCGGCACTCCGCGCCGCATCATCACCGCGCAAGGTGACGTCGACGATGCACCGGACGTAGCCGCGCGGATAATTGATCACATTCGCGATCGTTCGATTGGGGATGAAGACGCTCGCACCCAGCGCGTTCTGAAGTTCGACGAAACGCATTGAAATGCTCCGCACGATCCCGGTCTGCCCGGAGATCTCTACCAGGTCGCCAACGTCCACCAAGTCCGAAAAAATAAACGTCAGTCCTGTGACGACGTCCTGAACGACACCCTGAGAGCCGAAACCGATGGCCAGTCCTAGCACCGATGCGCTGGCAAGATAGGCGGTCAGCGATACGCCGAATTCGCGCAGAATCAAGCCGAGAGTCAAAAAGTAGAGCAAAAACATCGTGATGCTGGTCGCCAGTGTGGCAACCGAGCGCAGCTTTCGGTAGCGCCGAACCCCGTCAAGATGCAACAGCGTACGGCTCGTGCGCCTGATCAGCACGACGAAGACATGAACGACGACAACCAGGCCCGCGAGCGCGGCGATACGGTACGCCAGGGGCCATTCGCCGATCACGGACAAAAACGCACTCATCAGCTCTCCCAGCTCGTTGTGGCCGATTCTTCGGACCTTCGGTCGCTGGTCAGCTTCACCGGCAGGCCTCGAGCGCCTCGGTCACCGCCGCGATCGAGGGGTGATCGGCCCGGTCCGAGTCGACCAGCGACGGAAGGTGCCGGTCGCGCAACGCGGCCGCGTCTGCGCAGTCGCCTTTCAGCGCCAGCGCGCGCGAGAGGCCGAGCGTGGCGACGGCGGTATTGGGGTGACCTGGCGGCAGCGCCGTCTCGCCGACGGCGGCGGCTTTCCGGTACTGATCTTGCGCCTCGGCGAGGCGCCCGCGATCGATCAGAAGGCTTGCCAGGCCGCTGTGGATGTTGAGCAGGTGTGGGTGCTCGTCGCCCGCGGCCGCGGCGAAGATTTCCAGCGCCCGTCGATAATTCTTCTCGCCCTCGACCAGTTCGCCGCGGTCATGCTGGACGCCGGCCAGCGCGTTGAGCGCCACTCCGGCGAGCTGATGGGTCTCGCCGACGGTGCCCAGGATGATCTCCAGCCCCTGTGCGACGTTGACCTTGGCCTCGTCCAGCTCGCCCAGCATGCGCTGCATCGAGCCGATGTTCAT
Source organism: Lysobacterales bacterium (assembly GCA_041587615.1). Taxonomy (GTDB): domain Bacteria; phylum Pseudomonadota; class Gammaproteobacteria; order Xanthomonadales; family SZUA-38; genus JBFGYD01. The sequence continues at coordinate 1,307 of JBFGYD010000271.1, read as the reverse complement.
CGTCATGATCCCGACCGTCGGATGCTGCCGGCCATAGGCCGCGACGGCGCCGGTGAGCGCGCGTTGAGCGTACTCGAGCGCCTTTTCGTTTTCGCCGCGACCGCGATAAAACACGGCCAGCGAGTTCAGCGTGTTGGAAGTCTCCGGGTGCTCGCCGCCGAGCATCGCCTCGTTGATCGCTAGCGCCGCCAGGTATTGGCCTTCGGCGGCCTCGTGGTCGCCGTTCAGGCGGGCGATGCCGGCCAGTTCCTTGATCGTGACCGCAAGATCCGGATGACGATCGCCGAGCAGGCGCTCGCGCAGGTCGCGCACCTCGAGCAGCACGGCCTGGGCGCGGTCCAGCTCGCCCTTTTGGATCAGCAGGACCCCCAGATCGTGGCGAATGGTCGCGTACTGGGTATCGTGCGTGCCGCCGTCGACCTCGAGCGCGTCGGCGGCGGCCTCCATCAAGCGTAGCGCTTGTTCGTTATCGCCGATTGTGACGCTCAGCGTCGCCAGCCGGTATAGGTCGCGGGCGATATTGGCCGGGGGGGCGCCTCGTGCTCGGTCCAGCGCCAGGGCCTCGTCAAACGCGGCCTGGGCCTCGTCGAAACGGGCCTGCTCGCGCGCCAGCTCGCCTTGCTCGATCAGCATCGAAGCGCCCAGCGCGTCGTCCGCCGAAGGCTCGGCCGCGGCCTCGGCCGCCGCGAGCTGGCGCGCCGCGGCCTCATAGTCGCCCTGCAGCCGGTGCAGTCGCGCCAGGCCGAGCATGGCCGCGGCCTTCGAGGTCGGCGGCGACAGCGCGACCGCCCGCTCCGCCAGCGGCTGCGCCGTTTCATAAAGCCCGAGCTGCCCGTAGGTGTCGGCTAGAAGCTTGAGCAGTTCCGCGCGCACCTCCGGGGCGCCCTCGAGTTCCTCGTTCACCCGCTTGGCGCCGAGGTCGAGCAACTGGCGCGCGGTCAGGCGCTCGCCCAGGCTCTTGTCCGGGCTGGCATATTCGAACAATCCGGCCAGGAACTCCTTGGTTTCGTTGGCCTTGCGCGCTTCCAGCCGGGCCAGCTCGGCCGCGTCCCGGGCCTGTCTGGCCTGGTGCAACGCCACTCCGGTGCTCAAAAGCAGAGCGGCGACCGCGCCCGCCCCCAACGCCACCCCAAGGCGGTGACGGCCAACGAACTTCCGAATCCGGTACCCGGCGCGGTCCGGCCGGGCCTTGACCGGCAGGCCGCTCAGATAGCGCCGCAGGTCCTCGGCCAGCGCGTCGCAGGACGCATAGCGGCGCTCCGGTTCTCGCCGCAGCGCCTTGAGCACGACCCTTTCGATGTCGCCGC
>JBFGYD010000270.1:0-4543 GCA_041587615.1 Lysobacterales bacterium | reverse complement strand
GTGGTCAACGAGGCCATGGCTTGCGGTTTGCCCGTGCTGGTGTCTCAAGCGGTGGGTGCGCGTTATGAGTTGGTGGAACATGGCCGCAACGGGTTTTTGTTCGATCCGACCGACGATTCCGACATTGAGCAAGCGATGGTCCGAATGTCCCACCTGGACGAGGCGGCGCGAAAAAGCATGGGTGATCGGTCGCGGGAAATCATCCAGGATTGGTCGCCGGAACGGTTTGGGCGGCAGATGCTAGCGGCCATTGCCGCGGCCCGCGACGGCGGTACCGCTCCTTGAGAGTGCTGCACGTGATCCGGGGCTTGGCCAATTCCTCCGGCACCACTCACATCGTCGTGCCGCTGAGCGAAGAGATGGCTCACCAGGGCTGCGAGGTCAGCGTGTTCCACGTGGACAAGGGCACCGAGCCCGCCGTCGAACCCGACCCGTCGCTGGTTTCCAGCCATCGTTTTCCGCTGTCGCTGCCGATGAATAATCCGGGAGTGTCGTGGGCCTTTGCGCGCGCGGTGCAAGCGCGAATCACGGAATTCGACGTCGTCCACGTTCATGCCGTTTGGAACTTCCCCACTTGGACGGCGATGCGCCACGCGAGGAGGGCCGGTATTCCCTATGTTGTGGCTCCACAGGGTTCGTTCGCGCCGTGGGCGCTGAGCGAGAACCGCTGGGGCAAACGCCTCTACGGGCATCTGACGGAGTTGCCGCTGCTGAAACGAGCAGATTGTCTGCAGGCGCTGACCGAGACCGAAAAAGAGCAGTTTCGCCAGGCCGGGCTCAGGGGGCCGGTCGAGGTCGTGCCGAACGGGATTGACGCGCGCCATTTTCAGCTCCACCGGGAGCCGCTGTGGGCCCGTCTGGGGCTGGCCGAGGGACAGAAGACGCTGCTGTTCCTGTCGCGATTGCACCCGAAAAAGGGATTGGACATCCTGATCGACGCATTCGCTCAGATCTGTCGGGTCCGCGACGACATCACGCTGGTCATCGCCGGTCACGACGCGGGGACCGGCTTTGCAGACCGGATTCGGACCTGGATCGATCAGAGAGGATTGAGCGATCGCTGCCGACTCGTCGGTGAGTTGCGCGGCGAGGAAAAATACCGGACATTCCTGGGCGCCGACGCGTTCGTGCTGCCGTCCTATTCGGAGGGTTTGCCGGTGGCCGTGTTGGAGGCCATGGCGGCCCAGCTTCCGGTGGTGGTGACCACACGCTGCAATATCCCGGAGGTGGCCGAGTGGGGCGCGGGCCGGGTCGTGGAGCCGTCGGCGCCGGCCATCGCCGGCGGCATCGAGGCGCTGTTTCAGGACCCCGCGGCGGCCGAACAGGCGGGCCGCAACGGCGGGCGGCTGGTCGGTGAAAAGTTCTCATGGCCGGGGATCGCCGCGAATCTGATCGCAATCTACGAAAAATTCTGCGCGGCCAAGGCGCGGCGGCGCGTGACGGCCCACTGATGCGTTCGAAAGATCCTATCGCGCTGACCACCATTATCCTGACCCAGGACGAGGCAGTGAACATCGGCTCGTGCCTCGAGTGCCTCGCGCGGGTCGACGACGTGGTGCTGGTGGACTCCGGTTCCCGCGACGAGACGTTGAGAATTGCCCATGCGGCGCGACCGGACGTCAGGTTTTTCGAGCATTCGTTTGAAGATTTCGGCAAGCAGCGCAACTGGGCGCTGGACCACGCCGCCCCGAAACATCCCTGGGTGCTGTTTGTCGATGCCGACGAGTTCTGCGACGAGACGCTGTTGGACGAGATTTCAGAATTCATCGCGCGACCGGGAGAGTATGTCGGCGGGTACATTGCCGGCCGGAATTACTTCTTAGGCAGGTGGCTTAAGTATTCGACGATGTACCCCTCTTACCAGCTTCGGCTGCTGAAATTGGGCGAGGTCCGGTTTCGTAAGGAAGGCCACGGCCAAAAGGAAATCACCGAGGGGGCGCTTCTCTACCTGCGCGCCGGCTGGCGCCACGAGGGGTTCAGCAAAGGGGTCCACCAGTGGATCGAGCGCCACAATCAGTATTCGACCGACGAGGTTGACTTGATCCTGCGACTTCGGGCCGAGCCGCTGACGCTCCGGGATCTCCTGAGCCGCGACCCGATCACTCGACGCAGAGCGCTCAAACGATTGGGCGCGAGGCTCCCGTTTCGCGTGCTGAATCGCTTCGTCTACACGTATTTTTTCCGGCTGGGTTTGCTCGATGGCCTGCCTGGATTGCGCTATTGCCTGCTGCGGGTGGCGCATGATCTGCATTTGTCGGCCAAACTGGCCGAAGCCCGTCATAAGAAAACTGCGCGCACGGAGCTGAATGAGAACTCTGCTTAGGCGCCTGGTTGGAAACCGTGTCCTGTCCAAAAGACTGCCGTCATCACTGGGGAGTGGAACCGTCTATTGCTCGCCGGGTGCGATGCTGTCGATGCTGAAGCCGGGTTGGCGATCGGATCAGGCGCGTTACCTGTTCGAGTGGGCGCGGCGGTTCCTGCGGCCGGGCATGCATGTTTGGGACGTCGGTGCGAATCAGGGGCTGTTCAGTTTCGCGGCGAGCAACGTCGTCGGAAAGACTGGGCGGGTGACGGCGTTCGAACCCGATCCAATACTCGCCGGACTGATGCATCGCTCGGCTGCGACGGGAACTCACCGCGGAGGCTCGGTTGCGGTTTTGACCGTCGCATTGTCGGATGAAAACGGCGTGAGCGAGTTTGCGATCGCGCAAACAGATCGAGCGTTGAATCACCTGGTGTCGGTAAAGGGAAACCCACGCACCGGCGGCAGTCGGTTTGTCATCAACGTGTTGACCGCGACCGGCGATTGGATCGCGCAGCAGGTCGGGCCGCCCAATTTTATAAAGATCGACGTCGAGGGTGCGGAGTGCAAGGTGATCGAGGGACTGTCGTCGGTATTGTCTAGCGCGCGGCCGCTGCTGATCGTCGAGGTCGCGCCGGAGAATTCGGGGTGGATGAGCGCCGCGTTGGCGGCGCACGACTATTGCATGTTTGACGCCTCGGGGGGCAGCGACGAGGAGATGGCAGCGCCCGCCTGGAATACGCTTGCAGTCCCCAGGGAGGTGTCACCCAGTTGAATCAGGAGTTCGCGGTTTGAAAAAGCTGTTCCAGGACCTGTCGAGCGGCAAGACCCGGGTCGAATCGGTTCCGTCGCCGGCAGCGGCTTCCGGCGAGCTGCTGATCGCCTCGTCGCGCTCGCTGATTTCCGCCGGCACCGAGCGGATGCTGGTCGCGTTCGGCAAGGCGAACCTGCTGCAAAAAGCCCGTTCGCAGCCGGACAAGGTGCGCATGGTGCTCGACAAGATTCGCACCGACGGGGTGGCGGCCACGCTGGCGGCGGTGCGCAGCAAGCTCGACGAGCCGCTGGCGCTGGGCTATTGCAACGTCGGCGTGGTGCGCGAGCTCGGGTCCGGGGTCGACGGCTTTTCGGTCGGAGATCGGGTGGTTTCGAACGGGCCCCATGCCGAGGTGGTGTCGGTTCCCAAAAACCTGTGTGCGCGGATTCCCGATGCGGTGTCAAACGATGAGGCCGCGTTCACGGTGCTCGGCGCGATTGCACTGCAGGGGGTGCGGCTGATTCAGCCGACGCTGGGCGAGTCCTTCGCCGTGACCGGGATGGGTCTGATCGGGCTGTTGACGGTGCAGTTGCTGCGCGCCAATGGCTGCCGGGTGCTGGCGATCGATCTGGATCCGGCCCGATTGGAATTGGCCCGCCGGTTCGGGGCCGCGACGGTCGATTTGTCGGCCGACGTCGATCCGCTGGCGGCGGCGGAGTCGTTTTCCCGCGGCCGCGGCGTCGATGGGGTCGTCATTACCGCTTCGACCCAAAGCAGCGAACCGGTCAGCCAAGCCGCGAAGATGTGCCGCAAGCGTGGCCGCATCATCCTGGTCGGGGTGACCGGGCTGACGCTCAACCGAGCCGATTTCTACCAGAAGGAACTGAGCTTCCAGGTCAGCTGTTCCTATGGTCCGGGGCGGTATGATCCGGCCTACGAGCAGCGCGGTCAGGACTACCCGGTCGGCTTCGTGCGCTGGACCGAGCAGCGCAATTTCGAGGCGGTGCTGGACCTGCTGGCCACCGGCGCGCTCGACGTCGAACCGCTGATCTCGCACCGGTTTGCGCTCGACGATGCCGAGCAAGCCTACGCGGCTTTGCTGGGCCGCGAGCCGGCACTGGGAATTCTGCTCGAATATTCGCAAGTCACGGCCGAGGCCGGTGACCGAACGATGATCTTGTCCGATCGCCCCGCGACCGCCGGGGCAGGCCGGATCAGCGTCATCGGGGCCGGCAATTACGCGGGCCGGGTGCTGATACCGGCGTTCAAGGCCGCGGGCGCCGTTCTGGACACGGTCGTCAGCGCCGGCGGCGCCAGTGCCGCCCGGCAGGCACGAAAACACGACTTCGCCCGGGCTTCATCGGACGCCGCGGCGGCAATCGAGGAGTCCGAGGCCGACACCGTGGTCGTGGCCACCCGCCACGACAGCCACGCCGAATACGTGCTGCGCGCGCTGCGCGCCGGCAAGCACGTGTTCTGCGAGAAGC
>JBFGYD010000269.1:0-4565 GCA_041587615.1 Lysobacterales bacterium | reverse complement strand
GGCCGCGGCCCGGATCCGCGTGGTCGGCTGGTGCAGCAGACGCCGGGTCAGCGCGTGGGCGAGACGCTCAACAACCTCCTCGGCCGGCTTGCCGGCCTGAATCTGACGCTGCGCGGCGGCGACCAGGTCGTGACTGTGGGCCAGCGCCTGCTCGCGATAGCCGCGAATGCTGGCGACTGCGTCAAGCGAGCGCAGCCAGTTCATGAATTCCTCGACTTCCAGCTCGATCAGCCCGGCCGCCTTCTCGGCCTCCAGGCGGCGCTGATCGTGGCCGGCCTCCGCCACCGCGCGCAGATCGTCGATCGTGTACAGGTAAACGTCTTCCAACTCGGCCACGCCCGGCTCGATGTCTCGGGGCACGGCCAGGTCGATCATGAAAATCGGTCTTCGCTTGCGCTCCCTGATCGCGGCCACGACCGTGGCGAGGCGGATCACGGGCTCCCCGGCGCCGGTCGAACTGATGACGAGGTCGGCCTTGGCCAGGTGCTGGTCCAGTTCGTCGAGCCCGATCGCGCTGCCGCGAAAGCGCGCGGCCAGTTCCGTGGCTCGGCTGAGCGTGCGATTGGCCACCAGTAGCTGGCGAATGCGCTGGTCGGAAAGATGGCGAGCGGTCAGTTCCATCGTGTCGCCGGCGCCGACCAGCAGCACGGTCAGGTCGGACAGGTCGGCGAAAACGCGCCGGGCGAGGATCACCGCGGTGTAGGCGACCGAAACCGGGTTACGGCCGATGTCGGTTCTCGAGCGAATCTGTTTAGCAACCGCAAAGGTGTGCTGAAACAACCGGTCAAGCGGCTTGCTCAGGGTCGCGGCATCCTGGGCCAGGCGGTATGCTGATTTCATCTGGCCCAGGATTTCAGGCTCCCCGACAACCATCGAATCGAGGCCGGCGGCGACTCGCAGCATGTGCCGGACCGCGGCCGCGTCCTGATGGCGATACAAAAACGGATCCAGGTGACGGTCGTCCAGCCGGTGGTATCGATGCAGCCAGCGACCCGGGCCCGCCGGGTCGCCGGAGACGAGGCTGCAATAAAGTTCCGTTCGGTTGCAGGTGCTCAAGATCGCGGCCTCGTCCACGCCGGCAGTGGCGCTCAGATTCTGCAGCGCATCAACCGTGGCTTCCGGGGCGATCGCGATCCGTTCACGAATCTCCAGGGGGGCGGTGGCGTGATTGATGCCGACGGCGAGAATGGACATATGGCGCCGAGCCAGAGTTGCAAAAAACGATTAACATCGCCAACGGCGTAAGTGTGCGGTCGTCGATGTCCAATATCAAGCCGCCCCGTATTAGAATGACGCGGCGGCGGGCACCCTTAAAACGTGCGCTAGCGAGAACCTCTCGCAGATTGCCGTCCCGGGATGCGAATACGAACCCACGAAAACCGAGCGAAACGACGCAATGCAAATACGCCAATATTCGACAACGCTTCTGAGTTGCCTGCTGCCGGCCCTGCTGGTCGGCTGCGCCGCCGTCTCCGAGCGACCGGGGCAAGGGCCGGTCCCGCCGGAGGAATTGACCGCCGAGGACAGCGTGGTGGGGCGGCTCGATCCGGACGTACTCTATTACGTTGGCGCCGCCGAGATCAGCGGCCGGCGCGATCGGCATCAGCAGGCCGCGGTCTATTACATCAAGGCCGCCGAGCTGGCTGGGGACCCGAAGATCGCCGAGCGGGCGGTGCAGGTGGCGGTCTACGCCGACGACGAGGCGCTGACGCTGCGCGGGATCAGTCGCTGGCTGGAGCTGGAGCCCGACGCGCCGGAGCCGCACCGGCTGGCCGCGATCCTGCACCTGCGGCAAGGGCAGCCCGACCAGGCCTGGGAACACGTCGAACGGCTGTTGGAGCACAATGACGGGGCTGAGAGCTGGGACGCGGTGGCCAAGCTGCTGGCCGGCTCCAAGGATCGCACGGCGGCCGCGGCCGTTTATCGCCGGCTCGCCGCGGAGCGCAATCCGCCGCCGGTCGAGCCGGTGATTCAGCAGCTGAGCGATCTGGGCGTCCGGTTCGGGGAGATGGTGCTGGCCGAACAGTACGCCACCCGCGCCCTGCAGATCAATCCGCACAGCGCCCAAAACTACAACTGGCGCGGGCGCCTGCGCACTTCGCTTGACCGGATGGAAGATGCCCGCGCCGATTTTGCCAAGGCGGTCGAACTCGATCCCGACAACGGGCAGTGGCGCCAATCGTTTGCGGCGCTGCTGGCGGAGCTCGGTGAATACGGGGAGGCGATCGAGCAGCTCGGTCAAATCGAACCGTCGGTGATGGTCGTCTACAGCCAGGGCATTTATGCCAATGCGGCCGAGGACGACGCCCTCGCGATGGAGTTTTATCGGCAACTCCAGTCGATCGAGGCCGAGGACGAGAACGAAAAATACTTCTTCCTGGGCCAGCTCGGTGAGAGTTTGGAACGCCCCCACGACGAGATCGTGCAGTGGTACGGTCGCGTGCGCAGCGGCGACCGGCTCGAGGACGCGCAGTTTCGCACCGCGCTGGTGTTGGGTACCAACGACCAGCTCGCTCAGGCGCGCGTGATCCTACACCGCCTTCAAAACGGCAATGCGCAAACGGCTTCACGCGCGTTTCTGGCCGAGGCCGGCTTGCTGCGGGCTGCCGACGACAAAGAGGAAGCCTACGCGGTCTACAGCCAGGGTATCGACCTGCTGCCCGACAACACCGATCTGCTGTTTGCCCGTGCGCTGCTGGCGGAGGAACTGGACCGAGTCGAAATTACCGAGCAGGACCTGCAGCAGGTGCTGGCGGCCAATCCCGACGACCCCAATGCCCTCAACGCGTTGGGCTATACGCTGGCCGATCGGACCGATCGCTACGACGAAGCGCTGAGCTTGATCGAACGCGCGCTCGAGCAGCTGCCGGACGAGGCCGCGGTCGTCGACAGCATGGGGTGGGTTCAGTACAAGTTAGGCAATCTGGAGGCCGCGCTCGATTATCTGGAGCGGGCCTTGAGCCTGGATTACGACGCCGAGATCGTGGCCCACATCGGTGAAGTGCTCTGGGCCATGGGACGTCGCGACGAAGCCATCGAGGCGTGGCGCCGGGGGCTTGAAAAGGAGCCCGACAGCGAGGTCATCCGATCGACCCAGCAGCGCCTGGTCAAGGATTGACGTGGGCCCATGGCGATGCCGCGGCGGGCTCTGGGCGGTCCTTATCGCCCTGGGTGTTAGCGGCTGTGCGCTCGAACCTCCTCGTGCCGAGGACCCGGTCGGTTTCGACGCCGGGGCGGCTCAGAACTGGCGCCTGAGCGGGCGTCTGGCCTTGTCCAACGGCCGCGACGGAGGCAGCGGCCAGCTCGAGTGGGAACAGCGCGGCGAGCACGCTGAGCTGCGCTTCCACGGCGCGTTCGGCCAGCGCGGCTGGCGCCTGCTGACCACCCCGTCGGAGTCGATTCTGAACCTGTCCACAGGGGAGCGATTTTCCGCCGCCCGGGTGGAGGACCTGGTGCGCGAGCACGTCGGCTGGGAGGTGCCGTTCGACGCCCTGCGTTACTGGGTGCGCGGCCGCGTCGCGCCGGATGCCCGGGCTCGCACCCGTCGCGATCGCGACGGCCGGCTGGCCCTGATCCAGCAGCACCGGTGGCTGGTCGAGTACGACGGCCATCTGCGGGTCGACGGGACCACGCTGCCGCGCAAGATCACCGCGACCCGGGACGGCAATCGGGTTCGGCTGCTGATCAAGCAATGGGGAATTGACAGTCCGGGTTGAGCCGATACAATGGCGCCCCTCGCAAAACCGGGCCATGACGTGTTCGCGGGGGCCGGCTGATCGCGCCCCGGCCGGCTTTGCGGGCGGAGTCGGGTTCGGATCCCCGCTGGTGAAAGCCGCACGGGGACGCTAGAATATTGCCCCCGGCGCAGGGCGCCAAGAAGATTTTTTGGGATGTCGCCAAGCTGGTAAGGCACCGGGTTTTGATCCCGGCATTCGCAGGTTCGAGTCCTGCCATCCCAGCCAGCTTTGTCGCCCGCATTCCACCCGGTCGAGGGCGGATGCGGGCGTCTTCGCATGGTCCGGCGGCAGAGACAGTGTTTGCTGGCGTTGGTCCGGCACACGGAAGCCAGGCGGAGGTCCATAATGGCCAGGTACGGCCAATGATGGACAATGACTTAACGGGCAGATGGCGATGAGCGTCTCCGGCGTGATGGTGTTTACCGGCCTGGCCCATCCAGAGCTGGCGCGGAATGTTGTGGCCTACCTGAATCTGCCGCTGGGCAAGGCCAACGTGGGCCGCTTCAGCGACGGTGAGGTGCTGGTCGAGATCATGGAGAACGTGCGCGGGCAGGAGGTGTTCATCATCCAGCCCACGTGCCGGCCGGCGGCCGACAACTTCCTGGAGCTGCTGGTCATGGTCGACGCGATGCGGCGGGCCTCGGCCGGGCGGGTGACGACCGTGATGCCGTACTTCGGATATGCGCGCCAGGATCGGCGCCCACGATCGGCGCGGGTGCCGATCACGGCCAAGGTCGTGGCCAAGATGATCGGGGCGGCCGGGACCGACCGGGTGGTCACGATCGACCTGCACGCCGATCAGATCCAGGGATTCTTCGACATCCCGGT
>JBFGYD010000268.1:0-4569 GCA_041587615.1 Lysobacterales bacterium | reverse complement strand
TATCTCCGCCGGTAGCCTCTGCTGTACAACATCGTTTAGACACGTCATATGCCGGCCAAGGTCTTCAGCGCTCAGCCCGTGGCCGGCCCGGGTGACCTTGGCCCAGGCCAGATAATCGGTGAACAGCAACGGGCGAGAGACCGCGAGCGCCTGGGACAGGCAAGACAGCTGCAAGGCGGCATCCTGGAGACACTTGGCGCGGCCGGATTCACCGTAGCGAGCACGGAGGGCTGGTTGGCGCTGGTCTTGGAGGGCTACAATCGCCTGGGCCAGGGGCTGCTGCTGAGCCTCAAGAGCGGCGCCGGCTTTTTTGTTGAGATCGTCTGCCATGTTGTCAGAGTATGAGAGAGTCAAGCCTGATATTTATATCACAATTGGTGAAAATTAAAGGACACAATCTCCGACACAACCCCGGTCGTTTCCTCCAAACGTGGGGAGTGTCCAGCCGGCCAACGATCCGCAATGCCGGCGGACGGGCCAGCGACGGGAACTGAGGCTCGACGCGACGCGCCTCGCCGGGGTCTGCCTTTTCCAGCCGCACCCTGAGGTCGTACCACGCGGCCTGACCGGTCACCGGATCGGAGTTCGAGTAGCGATAACCGCCGTCGCGAGGCGGCAGCAGGTCCTCGATCAGGTGATTGAGCAGGAAGCCCTTGCTCGCCTCGGACGCGTCCCGGGCCAGGTTCCAGGCGCCGCGGCGCTTGCCGATCGCGTTCCATGTCCACACGGTATGCGGGTTGACCCCGGCCATGATCCGAACCGGAACCTTGATCCGGGCGTGACGGCTGATGACCCACACCCAGTCGCCGTCGGCCAGTTCGTGCTCGGCCGCAATCGCGGTCCCGACGTAAAGGCTGTTGTCGCCGTGGATCTGGCGCAGCCAGGCGTTGTGCCCGCCCCAGCTGTGGTACATCGCCATCGGCCGCTGCGTCAGCGCGTGCAGCGGGTAACGCGCCTGATCCAGGCCCGCCGCTTCGAACGGGCAAAACCACTTCGGGAGCGGATCGAAGTAGGCCTCGATCCGCGCGCGAAGTTCCGGCGGCGGCAGGCTCGGACCGTGGCCGCGCGCGGCCAGCCGAAAGCGCTGCAGCGTCTCCGAATAGAGATTCATGGTCTGCGGCTCGGCGGTGGGCACGAAGCCGCGGGTCTGCGCATAGTCCAGATAATCCCGGTTGGCGAAGCGGTAGTAGCGCTGCCCCGGCGCCAGCGACTCGCGCCAGAAACAGCCGTTTTCCAGATAGCGCTGGAGTTGCTCCGGGTTGGGCGCCCCGCTCCCGTGCCCGCCCTTACGCCAGCCGGCCAGGGTTCCGATACCGGGCTTGCGCTCGTGACGCACCAGATAGTCGGGGTAACCGCCAGGGAACAGCGGCGTCCCGTCCTCGCCGACCATCCCCGGCAACCCCAGGCGCGCGCCCAGGTCCAACAGCACGTCCTGGAACGGTCGCACGTCGCGCTTGGGGGTCAGGACCGGCTGCCGGATCGCGTCGGCCGCCGCGTCGGCGTCCGAAATCGGGCGATCGAGCAGCGAAATCGCGTCCCAGCGCTCCAGGTAGGTCGTGTCGGGCAGCACCAGGTCGGCGTAGGCTACGGTCTCGGAGTAAAACGCGTCCGAATAGATGATGCGCGGGATCCGGTAGGCGCCCGATGGGTCCTTGTCGGTCAGCATCGCCATCGTCTCGGCGGTGTTCATCGCCGAATTCCAGGCCATGTTGGCCATGTACAGAAACAGCGTGTCGATCGGGTACGGATCGCCGCGATGGGCGTTGGCGATCACCGTGTGGAGCAGGCCGTGGGCCGCCAGCGGCGCCTCCCAGGAATAGGCCTTGTCAATTCGCTGCGCCCGGCCCTGCGCGTCGACCAGCAGATCTTCGGGGCCGGCCGGAAATCCGAGCGGCGGGTCGGACAGCGGGGTCTCAGGCCGGACGCCGTCGCCGCCTCCGCCCGGGCGCGGCAGCGCGGACAATGGCTTCGGATAGGGCGGCTTGAAGCGCAGCCCGCCGGGTACGTCGATGCTCCCGAGCAAGAGCTGCAGCAGATGGATCGCGCGGCAGGTGTCGAAGCCGTTGGCGTGGGCCGAGATGCCGCGCATCGCGTGCATGCTGACCGGCCGACCGACGGTTTTTCCGTGCTTGACCCCCCAAGCGTCGGTCCACGGCAGGTCCAGCTCGATCGTCCGCTCGAATGCGGCCTCGGCCAGTTCGGCCGCCAGCCGCTCGATCGTCGTCGCCGCGACGCCGCAGCGATCGGCCACGGCCTTCGGCGCGTAGGAAGGGTCCAGGTAGCGCTCGGCCAGGATCTGAAACACCGGCCGGCAACGCCGCCCGTCGGGCAGATCGAAGCTGCCCTTCAACGCCGGACAAGCGATGCCCCCCGCGGGCGTTGGGGCACCACGCGTTCGGTCCCAGCATAGCGGGTTGCCGTCCTCGTCCCGTGCGACCAGGCCATCCTGCTCTCCCTCGGGGTCGTCGACGATCAGCCACGCCGCGTTGGTATAGCGAGCCAGATAATCCACGTCGACCTTGCCGGCGCGTAAAAGCTCGTGGGCCAGCGCCAGCACGAGCAGGCCGTCGGTGCCCGGCGTGATGCCGACCCATTCGTCCGCGATTGCCGAATAGCCGGTGCGCACCGGGTTGACCGAGACGAACTTCGCACCGCGGGCCTTGAGCTTCGACAGCCCGATCTTGATCGGGTTAGAGCTGTGGTCCTCGGCCACCCCGAACATCAGAAAAAGCTCGGTCCGCTGCCAGTCGGGCTCGCTGAATTCCCAGAACGAACCGCCAATCGTGTACAGCCCGGCGGCCGCCATATTGACCGAACAGAAGCCGCCGTGGGCGGCGTAGTTGGGGGTCCCGAACTGCTGCGCCCACCAGGCGGTCAGCGCCTGGCTCTGATCGCGGCCGGTGAAAAACGCGAGCCGCCGCGGATCCGTCCGTCGGATCTCGGCCAGCCAGTCGGTTGCGAGCGCCAGCGCCTCGGACCATTCGATTTCCTCGAACTCGCCGGCGCCGCGCTCGCCGACCCGCTTGAGCGGCTTGGTGAGCCGGGCCGGCGAGACCTGCTGCATGATCCCGGCCGAGCCCTTGGCGCACAGCACGCCCTTGTTGACCGGGTGATCGCGGTTGCCCTCGATGTAACGGATCTTGCCTCCGGTAAGGTGCACCTTGATCCCGCAGCGGCACGCGCACATGTAGCAGGTCGTGGTCTTGACCTCGTCGGCCGGCGGCGGACTGAGCGTGGGTTCGGGCATCGGCGCCATGGTAGGCACAAACGAACCGATTCGCCACCGGGCGGGACTGCTGTTCAAAGCGCTCGCCTTAGGCTAGCCTCGACGCATGAACGCAAACGACAAATCCGAGCGGCGCCACGACGTCGTGGTCTGGGGAGCGTCCGGGTTCACCGGCTCGCTGGTGGCCGAGTACTTGAACGAGCGCTACGGGACCGCGGGCGAGCTCAACTGGGCGATCGCCGGCCGCGATCGGGACAAACTCGAAGCGCTGAGCGAACAACTGGACGCGGCGAAACTTCCGCTGCTCACCGGCGACAGCCACGACCGCGCGTCGCTCGACAAGCTGGTGCGCCAGACCCGGGTCGTGTGCACCACGGTCGGGCCCTACGCGCGCTACGGTTCCGAACTGGTGGAAGCCTGCGCAGAGCACGGCACCGATTATTGCGACCTGTCCGGCGAGGTGCCGTGGATGCGGCGCATGATCGACGCGCACGAGTCACGCGCGCAAGAAAGCGGCGCGCGCATCGTCCACTGCTGCGGCTTCGATTCGATCCCGTCGGACATGGGCGTGATGTTCCTGCAGCGCGAGGCCAAGCGCCGCCACGGCGCCCACGCAACCGAAATCAAGTTCCGCCTGCGCGCGGCCAAGGGCGGGCCTAGCGGCGGCACCGTAGCCAGCCTGCTGAACGTCATCGAAGAAGCTCGCGCCGACCCGAGCGCGGCGCGGGTGCTGGTCGATCCGTACGGCCTGAACCCGGATGGCGAGCGGTCCGGGCCCGACCGCCGCGACCTCGCCGGCATCGCCTACGATTCGGATCTGGGTGCGTGGATCGCGCCGTTCGTGATGGCCGGGATCAACACCCGGGTCGTGCGCCGCAGCAACGCGCTGCTGGACTATCCTTACGGCCGGGACTTCCGCTACGAGGAGGCGATGATCGCCGGCCGGGGCTTGAGCGGGCGCTTAAAGGCGCTGGCTGCGGCGGGCGGCACCGGCGCCCTGATGGCGGGCGCCGCGTTGGCGCCAACCCGCGCGCTGCTGGAGCGATTCGTGCTGCCGAAACCCGGCCAGGGTCCGTCTCAGAAACAGCGCGAAACCGGCTACTTCAACATCATCCTGATCGGCAAGCTGGCCGACGGCACCCTGCTTCGTGCACGGATCACCGGCGACCGGGATCCCGGCTACGGCTCGACCTCGAAGATGCTCGGCGAAAGCGCCGTATGTCTGGCCAAAGATGTTGCCAAAGCGGACGTCACCGGGGGATTCTGGACCCCCGCTTCCGCGCTCGGCGAGTCGCTGCTCGCGCGCCTTCAGCAAAGCGCAGGCCTCTCGTTCACGCTGGAGT
>JBFGYD010000267.1:0-4598 GCA_041587615.1 Lysobacterales bacterium | reverse complement strand
GAAGTTGAACATGCTGCCGGAGGTGTCGATGATGAAGATGATGTATTCGCTGTCGACCGGGATGCCGCCAACGGTCGTGTCCTCGAACGGCCGCCGGAAGGCCATTCGCTCCTGGGCGGCGTTCAGTTCCTGGCGCGCGCGCTTGAGCTGATTTTCGACCGCCTGGATCGCCTCGCTTTCGTCCTCGGAGGAGTCGAACTCGGCGCGCACCGTGGCCAGCAGCGCGCGCAGGCGCGCGATCTTGGTCTCGATCTCGGAGAGCTGCGTCTGCTTCGTGGTCAGGGTCCGGTTCATGACCACCGCCTCGCCGCGGATCTCAAATAGCTTTTCCTGCAGGTCGGCCACCAGCCCGCTCAGGTCGATCCGCGTGTCCTCGAGGATCATCGGCTCGGCGGTCTTGACCAGCACCAGCAGCAGGATGATCGCGCCGAAGCCGCAGCAGATGCAGTCCAGGAACGACAGGCTGACCTGCTCGATGCCGCGGCGGCCCTTCTTCCTCACGGCCAGTCCCTCGACGGGGTGAGGAACGAACCGCCGGAGACGATCGCCAAGCGCCAGTAGTTGCTGGCCGCCATCGGATCGCCCTCGAACGGAAACAGGATCGTGTTGATCGGCACCCCGACCGGCAGCAGCGCGAAGGCCTCGCGAAAGAAGCGCTCGCGCTGCTTGCTGGTCACCAGCCCCTTCTGCGTGGCCGGCGTCTGGCCCTGGGTCGGCAGGCCGTCGGTAACCAGGAGCACGTTGTCCGGCGCGGGCCGAAAACTGTAAATCGCCTCGATCACCGCGTGCATCCGGGTGCCCTGCCCCGGTACGACGCTTCGCAGGCGCGACACCGCCTCGTCCAGCTTGCGGCCGTCCTCGGGCTCCAGCCACTGACCGTCGGTGCCCGGCAGGACCGCCTTGGCATCGACGTTGAAGGTGTAGATCTGGAACTTCGACTCGGGCGGGATCTGGGTCGTGATCCAGTCGATCGTGCGCAGCGCCCGCTGCCACTTGGCCGAGCGGATCTTCTGCTCGTCGGGCAGGTTGCGGCGCCGGATCACGTTGACCAGCGTGCCGTCCAGCATCGACGCGGAGGCGTCGAGGAAGATCAGGATCCGGTCCCCGCCGACCCGCAGGCCGGTCAGGTACTGGCGGTCGCCCTCGCCCTGAAAGCGCCGGATTCCCTCGCCGCCTTCCTTTTCGAGCTGCTGGATCTTGGCAAGCTCCTCCTCCAGCGACTTGAGGTCGGTGATCAGTTGGTTCAGGTGCTCGCGCTCGGACGCGGTCTCGTTTTCCTGGCGGGCCAGTTCCTCCTGCTTTTCTTCCAGTTCGTTGATCACCCGCTCCGAGGCCCCCTGGGCAGTGATGATCTCCTCCTCGATCTCGTTGAGCGTGTTTTGCAGCTTGGCCAGGTTCAGCTCTTCCAGTTTGACCTCGGTTTCCAGCAGCGAGACTTCGCCGCTCAAATCCGCGGTCATGTCGTCGGCGCGCTCTTCCTGGGCGTGGTTGATGATCACGAAAAACAGGATCACCGCCCCGAACCCGCAGGACATGATGTCCAGGAAGGACAGGTTGAACACCACCCTTTCGCGCCGTTTACGCGCCACCGCCGTCGCCTTCCACCGAGATCAACAGGAATTCGGTGCCCGGCTGACCGATCCGGATGCGGTCCCCGATGCCGACCTCGCGGCGGCCCTCGAACGGTTCGTCGTTGACCGCCATCGCGCCGCCGCTCAAGTCCTCCAGAATCAGTTTCTCCGCCTCGCGGCGCAGCCGGAAATGGTGCGCGGCGACGCCCGGGTGACCGTCGCTCAGGCCGATGCCGGCCTCGCCCCCCTTGAGTTCGGCGCCTACGAAGAACTCGCCGTTGGCCAGCGGATAGGCCACCGCCCGATGGAGCACGTGCGTGGCCGGCCGCTGCCGGTAGCCGGCCAGGCGCTCGGCGTGGCTGGCCACGTCGTCGGAATTGAACCACGGCAGGCGGGTCACGTAGGGCGCCTCGTCACTGTCGCCCGCGCGCTCCAGATACAAACGCCTGACCCCCTGGCCGGCGGCCAGACGATCCAGCACCACGACCTCTGAGTCCGACAGCGCCTCCAGCGCGTTCAAGCAGCCCGGAAGCTGACCGAGCCGATGGCTGACCTGCAGGGTCACCGGCTGCCCGTCCGGAAGCTGATCGGCGACGAACTGGCGCAGGCGACGGTACAGCGGTTCGGCGGCGCGCAGCAGAGCGCGCCGGCTGACCCGAACCTGGTAGCGGCGCTCGTCGCGCTCCAGCTCCAGGTCGACGTGATCGTGGCGGTTGAGCACCGACAGCCATCCCGGCAGGTGGTCGAACAGCTGCTGTTCGCTGCTCGCCTCGTGCAACGGGTCGAAGCGGGTGTTCTGCACGAACAGCGCGGCGATCGCGTGCGACCAGGCATCGCCCAGGCGCAACAGGCCGAACTCGTGGCTGGCCCCCACCGCCTCGCGGGTCAGCCACGGCCCCTGCTCCAGCGCGCTCAGTACGCAGCGGTGCAGGTGCAGGTCCAGGTGAAACAGGCGCCGACCCGGCACCGGGTTGGCGCTGACCGCCACCGCGGTGTCCAGCAGCGCCTTCACCGGCATTTTCAGGCGCCGGCACATGCCCAACAGCAGCGCGAGCTGCTCGCGTTTGAAATCGCCAGGCACGCACAGCACCAGTCGATCGAGATCGGCGCCGACGATCGACCACAAATGTTCCAGGTGGCGATAGGCCAGATCGGCCTGGGTGCGCCCGGCGGACAGGCTGATCTGCAGCGGATCGGTGCCGAACTTTTCCCAGAACGAATACTCGGTCTGAGTCGGAATCAGCTTGACCCGCTCGGCGGCCTCGGTGCCGACGTAAACCTGGCGGTCCTGACAGGCCAGGTAGCCCGGACTTTCGAGCAGTTCGGCCCCGTCCTGGTGGACCAGGATCCCGGCGTCGTTGAGTTCCAGTACCGCGCTCACCTTCCGATCCTCGCTATTCCTCCCGCAGTTTCGAGATCAGTTGTTCTTCGGCGTACTCCTGGCAGTCCAGCACCAGGCGCTCCTGCATCAGCTGGAGCTGGTGCATCAGGAACATCAGCACGATGCTCAACACCAGCGCGATGAAGGTCGAGTTGAACGCGACCCCAAGATTGTCAGTGACCCCGGAAATGTCGCCCTCGACCGCCTTGTGCGCCTGAGCCAGCGCCTGGCCGATGCCGCGCACGGTGCCGATAAACCCGATCGACGGAATCGCCCAGGCGATGTAACGGACCATCGACAGCTCGGAGTCGAGCCGCTCCTGCTCCGCCTCGCACATCTCGCGCACGGTGGTGGCGACGCTCTGGATGTCGCGGGTCGAGCGAAACCGGTGCAGCGCCGTCAGCAGTGAGCGGGGCAGCAGAAATCCCCGCTCCGGCGCCGGCAGCGCCTGCAGCGGGCGCGAGTACTCGCGTGAATCCTCCGGCAGGATGCTGATCCCCTCGCCCACCGGCACCAGCGCGCGGTCCAGCAGCGCGCGTTCCTTGAACGTTCGCCGTGCCTTGAACCCCATGATCGCCAGCGCCCACAGCAGCAGCACGAAACACGACTCCTGCTCGTAGTCGCGAATCAGGATGTACAGCGACCGCTCGGGCACGTAGTTCTCGTCCGCCGCGAGCTGGATGGCCTGTTCGGCTTGAATCTGGCGCGCGGCCGGGCGCACCACCGTCACGTAGATCGTGTGCACCAGCAGGAACGACAGCAGCAGCGCGAACAGCTGGTAGACGAACTCGACCGGAAAATTCTTCTTCATCGGATAGGGTTTCCTGATCTTGGCTTCCAACTCAGTCATGGGAACGGTTTCCGGCCACGCCGTTAGATGTCGTTGGGAAACGACACCGAGCGATCCTCGGAGATCTGCTCGCTGGGTACGAATTTTTCCATCGTCGCTTTGATCTCGGCCTCGGCGCCGTCGGCCGCTTCCTCGCCGGTCTCCTCTCCCGCATCGGGCTCGGCAAGGTCCGCGTCGCCGGCCTCGTCGGCGTCATCGGCGGTCAGGGCCGCCTCACCCAGCGTTTGAGCCGCCTCGGGGGCCGGCGTCTCGCCGGACTCGGCGGGGTCCGGGTCCTGGGCGGCAACCCCGGACGCGGCCAGCGCCAGCAGCGCGGCCAGCAACAAGCGCGGGAAATCGTTCATGGTCTCATTGCTCCTCAACGTAGCGCGCGATCCGAAAACCGACGTCGTTCTCGCCGGCCAGTCCCTCGTCGCGGTACGCCAGGCGCAGCTCGGTGATGCTGCCGCTGCGCCAGCCGGCGCCACGGATGACGTGGTTCTCGCCGCTTCCGGGGCCCATCGGGTCGACCGGAATTTCGCCCAGCGTCCCGGCATGGATCAGGTAATAGTCGTGGATCCATTCGCGGACGTTGCCGTCGAGATCATAAAGACCGAGCGAATTGGGTGGAAATTTCGCCACCGGCGCACTGGCCGGATAAGGGTCGGTGTAGTTGCCGAGCACGCGTGGGGCCACGCCGCGCGCTACTGCAACTGGCTCAGCGCAGCGGACAAGCTGCCCCCGGCCTACGTCGAGGAGAACGACCGGATGGTCGCCGCCCGACCGATGACCACCGGTTACCGGCTGCCGACCGAGG
>JBFGYD010000266.1:0-4608 GCA_041587615.1 Lysobacterales bacterium | reverse complement strand
GGCCAGGAGGTCGAAGCGGTGGTGCTGGCGGTCGATCCGGAGCGCGAGCGAATCTCGCTTGGAGTCAAGCAGCTCGAGCAGGACCCGTTTGCAACCTTCATGGCCGCCAACCCCAAGGGCAGCATCGTCAACGGCGTGATCAAGAAGGTCGAGCCGCGCGGTGCGGTGATCGAACTCGACGACGGGGTGGAGGCCTATCTGCGGGCGTCCGAGATTGCCAAGGAGCGCGTCGACGACGCCACCAAGGTGCTTTCGGAGGGTCAGAAAATCGAGGCCAAGTTTGTCGGAATCGACCGCAAAAGCCGAGTTTTGAACCTGTCGATTCGGGCCAAAGAGGACGCCGAACTGGCCGAGGCGCTGGAGGAATACCAAAACGCCGCGGCGGGAACGACGTCGCTCGGCGACCTTTTGAAGGAGCAGTTGAGCAAGAACGAAGCCGACGGCGGCTAGCAAGCCCATACCTGCATAAGTCTTGAAGGGGGCTGTCAACATGCGGGCTAGCGACACTCGAGCGGCGCCGAGCGGGCGGCGCCGCTTCGACATTTTTCTCCCGTTGGGCTAAATTGAGCACCGCAGAGGGGGCAATCCTGCGCCGGTGCTTAAGCCGCAACCAACAAGCCCAACAAAGCGGGACAGACGAAGATGACCAAATCGGAACTCATCGAAGCTCTGGCGCTCAGTCAGCGGCACCTTCACTACGCCGATGTCGAGATGGCGGTCAAGACCTTGCTCGAGCAGATGAGCCAGTCGCTGTCGGGGGGACAGCGTATCGAGGTTCGAGGATTTGGCAGCTTTTCGCTTCACTATCGACCCCCGCGGATGGGCCGAAATCCCAAGACCGGCGACGCGGTGGCCTTGCCCGGCAAGCACGTACCCCATTTCAAGCCCGGCAAGGAACTGCGCGAAAGGGTCAACCATAAGGGCAAGCGCGCGAAGCCCTGAGCGCGGGCCAGCGCACCTGCCAGCGGTTGCGGACGCGCCCGCGCCGAATCGGTAAACTGATCCCATGAGGCGATTTTTCTATCTGTTGCTGATCGCGGTGCTGGTCGCATTCGGGCTGTTTTTTGGCACCCTGAACAATCAGCCAACGCCGGTGGACTATTTCTTCGTCGTCACCCAGTGGCCGCTGGCGCTGTCGCTGATGAGCTTTTTTCTGTTCGGGGTTCTGCTCGGCGGCCTGTTCGCGTACCTGGCTATGTGGCTTCGCGCGCGTCGGCGCGTGCGGGCCCTGAAGCGCCAGATCAGGGATGAAAACGTCAACTCCGAGCGCAAGGAACAGGTGCCGGTTTTGACCGCGAATGAATGAAATCGGGCTGTTCTGGCTGCTGCTTCCGGTGGCCGCAGCCTCCGGCTGGTGGCTCCACGGCCGAGCCCGCAGGAGCAGTGCGGGCAAGGAGCTCAACCAGTTCACTACCAGCTATTTTCGAGGTCTGAACTACCTGCTCAACGAGCAGCCTGACAAGGCGATCGAAGTGTTTCTAAAGATCGCGGAGGTGGACCGGGATACGGTCGAGACCCATTTGGCCCTCGGCAACCTGTTTCGTCGCCGGGGTGAGGTCGATCGAGCGATCCGCTTTCATCAGAACCTCATTTCGCGTGAAGGACTGAGCGTAGAACAGCGCACCCAGGCGCTGCTCGAATTGGGCGAGGACTACATGCGAGCCGGACTGCTGGACCGCGCCGAGCGGCTGTTTGCGGAGCTGATCGAAATCGAGGCCCACACGCCGTCGGCGCTCAAGCATCTGATCTCGATCTACCAGCAGGAAAAGGACTGGATCAAATCCATCGAGCACGCCAAGCGGCTGCAGCAGGTCTCGGGCGAAAACATGAGTCCGGTGATCGCCCAGTTTTACTGCGAGATCGCGCAGTCCTGCTTGGCCGCCGGCGACGCCGACACCGCGCGCAGCCATCTTCGGAAGGCTCTCAGGACTGATCCGCAGTGCGTTCGAGCCAGCATGCTCGAGGCAGAAATCTTCGCCCGAGAGGGCAGCCACGAGGCGGCAATCGAGTCCTACCAGCGAGTCGCCGAGCAGGACCTGGATTACATCCCCGACATCCTCGAACCGCTGCTCAATTGCCTGGAGCAGGCCGGGCGCAAGGATCAGGGGAGGGCGTTCCTGGCCGACGTGATCGAGCGTTATCGGGGTATTTCTCCGGTGCTCGCGCTGGCGGAGCTGATCCAGCACGCCGAGGGCCGGCCGGCCGCGGTCGAGTTCATCAGCGCGCAGCTTCGGCGTCGCCCGTCGGTCAAGGGACTGGCGCAGCTAATCGGACTGAACCTGTCCGATTCCAGTGGCGCGGCACGGGATAATCTTCTGATCCTGCAGGACCTCACTTCCAAGCTGCTCGAGGGAAAGCCGGTGTATCGCTGCAATCAGTGTGGATTCGGCACCCGCTATCTGCACTGGCAGTGCCCGAGCTGCAAATCCTGGAACAGTGTCAAGCCGATTCATGGCGTGGCCAGCGAATGACCGGATCGCTGGTTGCTTGGGGCGCGGTCAGCGCGCTGTCGTGCGCGGCACTGACCGCGCTCGCGGTGCGCTACGCCCACCGTCGCGGGCTCATCGACCAGCCGGGCCCGCGCCGCTCCCATCATCGTGGCACTCCGCGCGGCGGCGGCGTGGCGATCATCGGCACCATTGTGCTGGTGGCCTTGGGGCTGGCGCTCGGCGAGCCATCCACGCGCGGCCCGGTCGCCGCGCTCGGTCTCGGGGCGCTGGCGCTGGCCGCGGTTGGTTTCTGGGACGATCACCGGCCGTTGCCCGCACGCTGGCGTCTTGCCGCCCAATTCGCGGTCGGCGCGCTGGTGATCTGGAGCCTGGGCGGGGTTGGCGCGGTCACGGTCGGACCGTGGCTGCTGGCTGGCGGTTACCTGGACCTGGTCGCGCTGGTCGCACTGGTGTGGCTGATCAACCTGTTCAACTTCATGGACGGCATCAATGGCATCGCCAGCCTCCAGGCCGCGTTCATCGCCGCTGTGTTCGCGCTTTTCTGTGCGTTGGACGGCGATCGGATCGGTGCCGTGCTCGGCGCGATCGTCCTCGGCGCATGCCTGGGTTTCGTGCCGTGGAACTTTCCCCGGGCTCGGATTTTTATGGGAGACGCGGGCAGCTACGGCCTTGGGTTCACGCTCGGTTTTCTTTTTCTGTGGGGCCATCGGCAGGAAAGCTTCAGCCTGGTCACGGCGCTGGTGGCCTGCGGCGTATTCGTGGTCGACGCCACCCTGACCCTGTCCTGGCGTCTGGTGCGACGGGTGCGATGGTATACTCCGCACCGCGATCACGCGTACCAGTTGCTGGTCCGTTCGGGCTGGTCGCATGCACGTGTGGTCGGGGCCGTGGCCGGCGTCAACCTGCTGCTGGTGGCGCCGGGCCTGTGGTGGGCCCGGGGCGTGCCGGCGCGGGAGCTGGCGGTCGGCGTTGCGATTCTCGTTCTGCTCAGCGCGCTGTGGTGCTGGGTTCGCTGGCACTGCCGGCGCGACGGTCCCGAGAGCGAAAAACGGTCACGATGGTCTGATAACGTTTAACAATCATGGACATCCTCGTCAGCAAAGACGCACGGTTCGGCCGGTGAGAGCGGCGCTGGCCCAGTTCTTCCCGCGGGTCGCCGTCGTGGTCCACGATCTGGTCATGATCTGGGCGGCCTGGATCGCGGTCCACTGGCTGCGCTATCAGATCCTGGTCGAGCCGCCGCCGCTGTCGCTGTGGCCGCATGAAATGCCGGTGGTCCTTGTCGCCCAGGGCACGATCCTTTATTTCATCGGGCTGTACCGCGGTATCTGGCGTTTTGCCTCGCTGCCGGACCTGTGGAACATCATCCGTGCCGCCGTTTACGGAACCCTGCTGATCAGCTTGAGCCTGTTCCTGATCTATCGCCTCGAGAACGTGCCCCGCTCGGTATTCCTGATGTATCCGGTGGCGCTGGTCTGCCTGCTGGGCGGGCCGCGGCTGTTGTACCGGGTGTGGAAGGATCATCGGCTCTCGGTACCGGCCCGGCCCGGACAGCGGCGCGTGCTCATCCTCGGGGCCGGCACCGGCGGTGATCTGCTGGCCCGAGATCTGCGCCGCGAGGGGCCGTACGTTCCGGTCGGTTTCCTCGACGACCGGCGACGGCTGTGGGGCGGCAAGCTGCGTGGTCTGCCGGTGTTCGGCAGCATCGACACGCTGGCCGAAGTAGTGCGGCGGCAGGCGGTCGACATGGCGATCATCGCGATTCCATCGGCCAGCAACGCGCAGATGCGACGCATCGTTTCGATCTGCGAGGACGCCGGGGTCGCCTTTGCCACCGTGCCGCGCCTGCGCGATCTGGTCAGCGGCCGCGCAACGGTCCATGAGATCAAGGATGTCGCAATCGAAGACCTGCTGGGACGCGACCCGGCCGCGCTGGACTGGCAATCGATCCGCGCGGGTATCTCCGGTCGCGCGGTGCTGGTCACCGGCGGCGGCGGGTCGATCGGCGGCGAGCTGCTGCGGCAGATATCGCAGCTTCAGCCGGCCCGACTGGGCATCATCGAACGCTCCGAGCTGAATCTGTACCAAATCGAACGGGAGCTGCGGCGCCACCACCCTGACCTGATTCTCGATTCGGTCCTTGGCGACGTCTGTGACG
>JBFGYD010000265.1:0-4611 GCA_041587615.1 Lysobacterales bacterium | reverse complement strand
GGCCATCTGGCAGGCCGCGTGGGCCACGCTGTCGGCGATCGTGGATTCGGCTCGCATCACTTCTTCGTGCATGGCCCGCTGGTACTCCGGGTCGGCCTCGACCGAGCGCGCTATCCGGTTCATGATGCTGACCGCCTCAACCGGATACGACCCGACCGCCGTTTCCGCCGACAGCATCACGGCATCGGAACCGTCGAAGATGGCGTTGGCGACGTCGGACGCCTCGGCCCGGGTGGGGTGCGGGCTCGAGACCATGGATTCCATCATCTGGGTCGCGGTGACGACCGGCTTGCCGGCTTCGCGCGACTCGCGAATCAGGCGCTTTTGGATGATCGGCACCCGCTCGGCCGGCAGTTCGACCCCGAGATCGCCGCGCGCGATCATGATCCCGTCGGCCGCGGCCAGGATGTCGCTGAATCGCTCCACCGCCGAGGGCTTTTCGATCTTGGCCATCAGCTTGGCCTGCGATTCGTAGCGGTCCAGGTAGTGGCGGGCCAGGAACACGTCGTCGCGCGAGCGCACGAAGCTCATCGCCACCCAGTCGACCCCGAGTTCGGCGCCCACGCGCATGTCCTCGACGTCCTTGTCGGACAGTGCCGGGATGCCCAGGTCGCCACCCGGCACGTTGATTCCTTTGTTGTTCGACAGGGTGCCGCCGCGCACCACCCGGGTCACGATCGTGGCCCCCCGTTTTTCCGTCACTTCCAGCGCCAGGCGCCCGTCGTCCAGCAGCAGCGCATCGCCCTTGGCGACGTCCTTGCACAGCCCGGCGTAGGTGACGCCGACGCGGGTGGCGTCGCCCGGTGAGTCATCGTCGCAGGTCAGCAGGAAGGTTTGGTCTGCCTCCAACTCGACCTTCCCCTGCCCAAATTTCAGGGTGCGGATCTTCGGCCCCTGCAGGTCCTGGATAATGCCGATCGGACGCAGCTTGCGCTCCGCGTTGCGGCGGATCGCCTCCAGCGAGCGCACGTGCACCTCGTGCTCGCCGTGGGAGAAATTGAGCCGGAAAACGTTGACGCCGGCGTCGATCAGACGGGCGATCATGTCCGGCTCGCTGCTGGCCGGACCGAGCGTGGCGATAATGCAGGTGCTGGCGTTGGACGTAATCACGATGAGACGATCCGAAGGACTGCTGGTGGCCCTCTACGGTACTCAGCGCGAGCCCGCGAGCCAAGTTTTTTGATCGGCGCCCGACATTGCTAACATGGACGTCTTTGCATTTCGACGGGTATTGGAACGATGATCATTCGCTGTCCGGGCTGCGGCCAACGGATTTCCAACAAGCACCCGCACTGTCCCCACTGCCGGTGCGATCTGGCCGGCTCGGGCGGCGGTCTGAGCCTGGGCGAGGCCGCCCGCCGGCGCCGGCGCCAGCTCAAGTACCGGCTCGACATGCACGGCTACGCGGCGATGCTGGTGACCGTGGCGGGAGCCGCTTGGATGTATTTTGCGTCCGACGGCTTCGATCGGCCGCCGGGATTTTGGCCGGTCACCTGTCTGGCCGCCGGCGCGCTCTGGTATGTTGCGGTGCGGGTCTATTCGATCTTAGCCAGCCTGCGTTCCCGCCGGTAGGCGTTCATGCCGAAACCCATGCGACAGGCGGCCACGGGAGAAATATGGACAAGGTAATCGAAACGGACGCGCTGATCGTCGGCGCCGGCCCCTGCGGGCTGTTTCAAGTATTCGAACTCGGATTGCTCGACATCCGCGCGCACGTGGTCGACACGATGCCCGCGATCGGCGGCCAGTGCGTGGAGCTGTACCCGGACAAGCCGATCTACGACATTCCCGCCTACCCGGTGATCAATGCCCGCGAGTTGGTTGAGCGGCTGCTCGAGCAGATCGAGCCATTTGAGCCGCAGTACCACCTCGGTCAGGAGGTGCGTGAGCTCAGCCGGGAGGACGAAAAGTGGTTTCGCGTGGCGACTGCCGCCGGAACCCGTTTTCGCGCCCGCGCGGTGATCATCGCTGCCGGGGTCGGGTCGTTCCAACCGCGGCGCATGCGGCTCAAGGGAGCGGATCGCTTCGAGGGAACCCAGATCCACTACCGGGTGCGCGACTCGGCGGATTTCGACGGCGCCCGGCTGGTGGTGCTCGGCGGCGGCGATTCGGCGTTGGACTGGGTACTGGCCCTCAACGAAAAAGCCGCCGGACTGACCTTGATCCACCGGCGCGCCGAATATCGGGCGCAGCCGGCCTCGGTGGCCAAGATGCACGAGTTGTGCGAGGCGGGAAAGATGCAGGCCCATCAGGGCCAGGTCGTCGGGCTGATCGAGAACGGGGGTCGCTTGACCGGAGTCGAGTTTCAGGACTTGAGGGGCGAACGCCATACGGTCGAGGCCGATCAACTGCTGATCTTCTGGGGCCTGAGCCCGAAACTCGGGCCAATCGCGGAGTGGGGTCTGAACCTCGAAAAGAACCAGATTCCGGTGTCAACCGAAACCTTCGAGACCAACATCGAGGGCATCTACGCGGTCGGCGACATCAACACCTACCCGGGCAAGAAGAAGCTGATCCTGAGCGGGTTCCACGAGGCCGCACTGGCGGCGTTCGCGATTCGACATCGGCTGTACCCGGAGGAGAAAATCCGGCTGCAATACACCACGACCAGCAGCGTGATGCACGAGCGCCTGGGAGTGAAGGATTAGTTGACTGTTCAGCTCAGTAAGGGCGCAAGGCCCAGTGCGCCTCATGCAATGTGCGGGCTAACTGTTGAGCTCCTGATCCCACTGGAACTTGCGGTCGGTGACGATCGCTTCCAGGGTCTCGATCCGCTTTCGCAGCCGATCGATCTCGGTTTGCAGTTCGGCTTCCCGATCGCTGGCGCCGCCGCCAGCGCCGGCTCCGCAGGCATCCCGCCAGGCCTGCCTGGCACGCGAGCGGCGGCCCTTGCGTCGATGGCCCGGACCCTCGGGCGCGACCCGGCGCTGGAACGCCTGCAGGACGATGCAGCATCCCCACACGAACATCCCGAACAAGAACCATTCCAACGCATGCACCATCTTCGGTCTCCCGCTTGATTTATCCCATAGTCAGTATGCCATCGGCTTCGCGACAGCGACATTGTCAAAAGTCATGCTCGGACCAGCGGGCGACGGCAACGCCATGCGGCAATCGCGGCAACTCATGCAGAGCTCAGCGGATCGATGGACTCACGCGGGCAGGACGATACGCACCTCGAGGCCGCCGCCGGGGCGGTTGCGGGCGGAAATCCGCCCCTGGTGCCGCTCGATCGCGGATCGCGCGATCGCCAGCCCGAGGCCGTAACCACCGCTGAGGCGGTCGCGTGCGCTCCCGATGCGGTAGAAAGGTTTGAAAATGTGCTCCAGCTCGTCCTCGGCGACCCCCGGACCCCCGTCGGCGATGCCAAGTTCGACTCCGCCTTCGGTCGCCGCCAGACTGACCTGCACCGCGCTTTCAGGCGGCGCGTAGCGTAGCGCGTTGCGCAGCACGTTTTCGAGCGCGCGCTCGATCAGTTGAGGGTCGATCTCGATCTCGAGGCTCTCCGGCGCCGCCAGCTCGATTCTCAGTGCGCCCGCTTCGATCCGATTGCGCTCGACGAGTGCCTCGAGCAGTGCGGCCAGATCGGTTCGCTCGCGCTTGAGCGGCCGCTCGTCCTGACCTTCGCGGGCCAGGTGCAGGATCTCGCCGATCAGCTCGTTGAGACGCTCGGCCTCCTGTTCGATCCGGTCCAGTTCCGGCGCCGGCTCGCGCGCGAACCGCTTGCGCGCCAGCTCGGTCGCAACCTGCAGCCGCGCCAGCGGCGAACGCAGCTCGTGGGATAGATCGCGCAGCAACTGGCGCTGGCCATCCAGCGCGCTGGCGAGGCGGTCGGCCATGCGATCGAAGTCTCCGGCCAGATCGGCCAGCTCGTCGTTGCCGCCGGCCTGGCTGCCGACCCGCGCGCCCAGGTTGCCGTCCGAGATCTCCCGGGCCGCCCAGCGCACGCGATTGACCCGGCGCGCGATCGAACGAGCCAGCAGCACGCAGATCAGCGCGCTGACCGAAAACGCAATCGCCAGCCGCAGCAGCACGCCCTCGCGACCGACCGAAAACAGCGGTCCGGGCGGCAGCGTGGAGATCGCGGCGATTCGGTAGTAGTGGTCGGTCGCGTCGCGGGCGGACAGCGCGTAGTAGCGGTCGGAGAAAACCCGGTTCGGCGGTTCGCCAATTTCGCGCAGGTGCTCGAACGGTCTCGGCAGCGGCCGGTTCAGCAACTCGAAGCCCTTGGCATCGAACACGAACACCCGGCTCATGCGGGGAAAGCGACCTCGTCGCAGCCATCGGGCCAGCCCCTCGCGCCCGCCTCGGCGCAGCACGCCGGCCGCCGTTTCGGCGTTTGAGCGCAGCACGAACGCCAGCCGCTCCGGCATCGGCGCGCCCTCTAATCGCAGATTCAGCGCGTGGCTGACCCAGGCGAAAACGCCGACGATCAGGATCATCGCCAGCCAAAACGACAGGAAGATTTTCCAAAACAGGCGGCTCATCGGTGCATCAAACCGGGCGGCCGATCTTTAAAAGGTAGCCGACCCCGCGAATGGTCTCGATCCGGCCGGCGCCGTCGGTGCTGGCGCCGAGCTTGCGCCGCAGGTTGCTCAAATGCATATCGAT
>JBFGYD010000264.1:0-4621 GCA_041587615.1 Lysobacterales bacterium | reverse complement strand
CCGGCCAGGATGATGCCTTTACGTTGCACCATGCTCACCCGACGCCCAGGCGCTCACCCCGGTAGCTGCCGTCCAGCACCCGGCCGACCCAGTCGCGGTGCTCCAGGTACCAGGCAACGGTGGCCTTCAGGCCGCTGTCGAAGGTGTGTTTCGGTTGCCAATCGAGTTCCCGCTTGAGCTTGCCCGCGTCAATCGCGTAGCGCCGGTCGTGCCCGGGGCGGTCCTTGACCCGGGTGATCAGCTCGGCATGCGGGCCGCCGCTGCGCGGCTCGAGTTCGTCGAGCAGCGCGCAAATGGCCTCGACCACGTCGATGTTGGTGCGCTCGGCGTCGCCGCCGACGTTGTAGACTTCGCCCGGCCGGCCGCCCGCGAGCACGCATTGGATCGCCGCGCAGTGGTCGCTGACGTGGAGCCAGTCGCGCACGTTCAGGCCGTCCCCGTAGATCGGCAGCGGCTCACCGGCCAGCGCCTTCAGAATCATCAATGGAATCAGCTTTTCGGGGAACTGGTAAGGGCCGTAATTGTTGGAGCAATTCGTGGTCAGCACCGGCAGCCCGTAGGTATGGTGAAACGCGCGGACCAGGTGGTCGGAAGCGGCCTTGGACGCCGAGTACGGCGAATTGGGCGCGTACGGGGTGGTTTCGACGAACTGGCCGGTCGGACCCAGCGAGCCATAGACCTCGTCGGTGGACACGTGCAGGAAGCGAAAGCGGTGCCGGCGCTCGGCCGGCAGGGCGCGCCAGTAGCGGAGGGTCTCCTCCAGCAGGCTCAGCGTACCCACCACGTTGGTCTGAATGAACGCCGCGGGACCGTCGATCGAGCGGTCGACGTGACTTTCGGCGGCGAAATTGACCACCGCGTCCGGGCCGTGCTGCGCGAGAATGCGCTTGATCTCGGGGCCGTCCCCGATGTCGCCTCGGATGAAGGTATGAGCGGGATCGTCGAGCACCGGGCGCAGCGTGTCCAGATTGCCGGCGTAGGTCAGCGCGTCCAGGTTCACCACCCGCGCGGTCCCCTCGGCCAGGGTTTTCAGCACGAAATTGGCGCCGATAAAGCCCGCCCCGCCGGTGATCAGCCAGACCGGTTGTTCCATCATCGATTTTCCGCGGATGAGGTCTAAGGCGCTAGAACGGGATGTCGTCGTCGAAGTCGTCGTCGGCCGGCGGCGGCGATCCCGCGTCTTTGTTAGGCGCGGGGCGGGCGGCGGGCCGCGAATCGTCGCCGAACGACGCCGTGCCGCCGGCGCGGCTGTCCAGCATCTGCATGTCCTCGGCCACGACCTCGGTGGTCCAGCGGTCCTGCCCCTGCTGGTCCTGCCACTTGCGGGTCTGAAGCCGCCCTTCGACGTATACCCGGGCGCCCTTGCGCAAATACTCGCCGGCCACTTCGCCGAGGCGACCGAACAGGACCACTCGATGCCACTCGGTCTCTTCGCGCAGCTCGTTGGACTGCTTGTCCCGCCAGTTTCGGGACGTGGCCAGCCGGATGTTGCTGACCGCGCTGCCGCTGGCGGTATATCGGGTTTCCGGGTCGGCTCCGAGGTTTCCTATCAGGATGACCTTGTTGACGCCTCGAGACATCTGCACTCTCCCTGTCGGCGGGTTTTGGGAAGCGGCCAAGTCTAGCACAAAAGGCCGTGCGCACGGGCATCCCCGGCAGGCTATAATGCCGCCTGATCACCCTCCACCATGCCGAGAAGTATTTGTGTCGTTAGCTCCCGACAAGGCCGTCGCCAAGCCCCTGCCGGCCGGCCCGGACGACGTCATGCATCTGGTGGCGGCGGACATGCTTCAGGTCGATCGCTGCATTCGCGCCTGCCTCGATTCCGACGTCGCGCTGATCAACCAGGTTGCCGAATACATCATCGGGAGCGGCGGCAAGCGACTGCGTCCGGCGGTTCATTTGCTGGCCGCGCGCGCCTGCGGCTACGACGGTCCCCACCACGTGCGGCTGGCCGCGATCATCGAGTTCATCCACACCGCGACGCTGCTGCACGACGACGTCGTCGACGAGTCGGAAATGCGTCGCGGTCAGGAGACCTCGAACGCCGTGTGGGGCAACCCGGCCAGCGTGCTGGTCGGCGATTTTTTGTACTCGCGCGCGTTCCAGATGATGGTCGAGGTCGATTCGATGGCGGTCATGGACATCCTGGCCGAGACCACCAACACGATCGCCGAAGGCGAGGTCATGCAGCTCCTGCACCTGGGCAATCCCGACACCGACGAGGCCCGCTACCTGGAAGTCATCCGCTGCAAGACCGCCAAGTTGTTCGAAGCCGCCGCGCGGCTCGGCGCCGTGATGGCCCACGCCGGTCGGCGGCTCGAAAACGCGATGGCCGCCTACGGCATGCGTCTGGGCAATGCCTTTCAGCTGGCCGACGACATGCTCGATTACGCCGGCGATCAGCAGGAACTGGGCAAGAACGTGGGCGACGATCTGGCCGAGGGCAAGCCGACTCTGCCGCTGATTCACGTGCTCAGGGTCGGCGGCGAAGCGGAGCGGGCGCTGGTTCGCGAGGCGATCGAGAACGGCGGACTGGACCGGCTGGACGAGGTCATTGCGGCGATCATCGAGACCGACGCGCTCGGCTACACGCGCGAGCGCGCCGCGGCCGAGGCTGCCGCGGCGCGCGCCGCGCTCGAGCCGCTGGCCGGTTCGAAATACCGCGACGCGCTGATCGCGCTGGCCGACTACGCCGTGGCCCGGCGGGCCTGAGACCGATCCGAACGGAAATCCACCAGGCCGCCCGCGGCCGCTTAGCCCCCATGTTGCATGAGTTGCCATGACCCGGCTCAGAAACATCGCCATCATCGCGCACGTCGACCACGGCAAGACCACGCTGGTCGATCAACTGCTGCGCTTTTCCGGCACCCTGGATGCGCGCGCCCCGGCGCCCGAGCGAATCCTCGACTCAAACGATCAGGAGCGCGAGCGCGGCATCACGATCCTGTCCAAGAACACCGCGGTCGACTGGGGCGAGTACCGGATCAACATCGTCGACACGCCCGGACACGCGGACTTCGGCGGCGAGGTCGAGCGGGTGCTGTCAATGGTCGATTCGGTGCTGTTGCTGGTCGACGCGGTCGAGGGACCGATGCCGCAGACCCGGTTTGTGACCCACAAGGCGTTTCAGCTCGGTCTCAAACCGATCGTCGTCGTCAACAAGATGGATCGCCCCGAGGCGCGGGCGAACTGGGTCATCGACGCGACCTTCGACCTGTTCGACAAGCTCGGCGCGAGCGAAGACCAGCTCGACTTCACCCCGGTGTTCGCGTCCGCCACCCAGGGCTGGGCGTCGCTCGAGGCGGACCGCCCGGGGACCGATCTCGAGCCGCTGTTTCGGGTCATCGTCGAGCAGGTGCCGCCGCCGCAGGTCGACCCGGAGGGTCCGTTCCGGATGCAGGTAACGACGCTGGACTATTCGCCCTATGTCGGCGTCATCGGCATCGGCCGAATACAGCGCGGCTCGATCGGCGGCAACTCGCCGGTCACGGTCACCGACCTGGCCGGGCATCCGCGCAGCGCCCGGGTGCTTCAGGTCCTCGGTTTTCGCGGCCTCGAGCGATACGAGGTCGAGCGCGCCTATGCCGGGGACATCGTCGCCATCACCGGGGTCGAGCGTTTGGGAATCTCGGAAACCGTGTGCGATCCGGAGCGGCCCGAGCCGCTGCCGGCGCTGACCGTCGACGAGCCGACGATCAGCATGTTCTTTCGGGTCAACAACTCCCCGTTTGCCGGCCGCGAGGGCAAATACCTGACCAGCCGCCAGCTGCGCGAACGCCTGTTTCGCGAGGCGCTGCACAATGTCGCGCTGCGGGTCGCCGACACCGACGACCCGGACGCGTTCATGGTTTCCGGGCGCGGCGAACTGCACCTGGCGGTGCTGATCGAGACGATGCGCCGCGAGGGCTACGAGCTGGCGGTGTCGCGCCCGCAGGTGGTGCTCAAGGAAATCGACGGGACCGTCCACGAACCCTACGAGACACTGGTCGTGGACGTCGAGGAGGCCCATCAGGGTGCGGTCATGGAGCGCCTCGGCGAGCGCCGGGGCGAGCTCGTCAATCTGCTCCCCGACGGCCGCGGGCGGGTGCGCCTGGACTATCGGATCCCGGCACGGGGTTTGATCGGCTTCCAGACCGAGTTTCGCACCGTCACCGCCGGCAGCGGCATCCTGCATCACGTGTTCGAGTCTTTCGGGCCGCGCCTGCAGGGCCGCATCGCGCCGCGCGCCAGCGGGGTGCTGATCGCCAACGGGACCGGCAAAGCGCTGGCCTATGCGCTTTACAACCTGCAGGAGCGCGGGCGGCTCCTGATCGACGCCGGGGACCAGGTCTACGAGGGTCAGATCGTGGGCATCCACCAGCGCGGCAACGACCTGACCGTCAACCCGCTGAAGGCCAAGCAGCTGACCAACATCCGCGCCGCGGCCAAGGACGACAACGTGCTGCTGAGCCCGCCGCTGAGAATGAGCCTGGAACAGGCGCTGGAGTTCATCGAAGACGGTGAGCTCGTCGAGGTGACCCCGGCCGCGATCCGGCTGCGCAAGCTGCACTTGAAAGAGCACCAGCGGCGCAGCGCCAGCCGGGCTTGAGGGGGTCTGCCCGGTGCGCCTGCAGTCGGT
>JBFGYD010000263.1:0-4627 GCA_041587615.1 Lysobacterales bacterium | reverse complement strand
GCTATCCGGCCAACTACGGCTACATCCCGCACACGCTGTGCGACGATGGCGATCCGGCCGACGTGCTGGTCGTGATGCCGCTGCCGCTGATCCCGGGTTCGGTCGTGCGCTGCCGTCCGATCGGCGTGCTGCGGATGATCGACGAGGCTGGCGAGGACGCCAAGATCGTCGCGGTGCCGATCGACGAGATCACCGGCCTGTACCGGCACGTGAACGACATCGGCGACCTGGACAAGATGGCCCGGGACCAGATCGCCCATTTCTTCGACCACTACAAGGATCTGGAGACGGGCAAATGGGTCGACATCAAGGGCTGGGGCGACGCCGAGGCGGCCCGCGACGAGATCCGCGCCGCCGTCGAACGCTTCGACGCCGCGCCGGACAAGCCTAACTTCTAGCGGCCTGGGCTAGCCCTGTTCCAGCAGGTTGCGCAGGTCGATCACGGCGGCGTTGGCCTGCGAGATGTAGGAGGCCATCACCAGCGAGTGGTTGGCGGTGAAGCCGAAGCCGGTGCCGTTCAGGATCAGCGGGCTCCAGACGGTTCGCTGGGTGGCTTCCAGGTCCCGGATGATCTGGCGCAGGCTGGCCTTGGCGTTCTTTTTCTCGAGCACCGATTCGAAGTCGATCTCGGCGGCCTTGAGCAGGTGGATCAGCGCCCAGCAGGTGCCGCGCGCCTCGTAGAAAATGTCGTCGATTTGCAGCCACGGGGTCTTGACCCGCACGTCTCGCGGCGCCGAGGTCGACTGCTCCGCCGCCGGATCGCCGCTCAGGTCGGTGTTGATTCGGCGTGGGCCGACGCTGGCGTTGAGCCGGTTGGCCAGCGAGCCGAGCTGCTTGCCGACCACGGACAGCCAGTCCTTGAGGTTGTCCGCCCGGGCGTAAAACTGGGCGTCCGGCTGGTTGGGGTCGGCCAGGCGGTCCAGATAGCCGCCCAAGGCTTCCACCGCTTCGCGGTACTCCGACTCCGGGCGCGGCAGCAGCCAGGCCTCGGAATCGACGTTGAACTTGGGCTCGGCCAACTGCAGGTCGTTGTCCTCGGTCGACTGGCTCTGCGAGCGGCTCATGTCGTAGCGCACCGCGCGCGCCAGATCGCGCACCTGGCGCAGCACACCCCATTCCCAGTTCGGCACGTTGTCCATGATCACGCTCGGCGGGGTGACGTCGTTGGACAGATAGCCGCCGCGCTTGTCCCACATCGAGCGGGCGACCCGTTGCAGCGTCGCGACCATGACGTAGCCGGTCACCATCTGGTGGCCTAGCTCGGTGGCCTGGCGGTTGGCGTTGGCCTGGACGTCGAACGCGTCCGGGGTGGTGTCGTAGTACAGCATCATGACCGCCATCAGCAGCAGGAACGCCGCCGGAAGCGCGACCCACAGGGACTGCTTGAAGTCCGCCAGCAGAAAGAATTCGCGAATCTTTTGCTTGATGTTCATGCCTTTTCCTCGGCCAGCGCGGCCTTGAGCTTTTGCCGAGCCCGGAACAGCTGCGTCATCACGGCGCTGCGCGAGACCTCGAGTTCGTTGGCGATTTCCTCGCAACTGAAGCCGCCGATGACCTGCAGCAGAATCGGCTCGCGGTATTTCGGGTCCAGTTCGAGCATGGCCTGGCGCAGCAGGCGCGTTTCGGAATCGTCCTCGGGCAAGGCCGCGCCCACGTCGGGCAATTCCAGTCCGTCCAGGGTCACCAGGTCGGGGACCTTGCGTTCGAAGCCGCGCGCGAACTCACGCCGTAGGATCGTGATCAGCCAGCTCTTGGCGGCTTTCTGCTCGCGCAGTTTGGCAAATGATCGCCAGGCACGAAGAAAGGTCTCCTGCACCAGATCGTGGGCGAAGGTCGGATCCTTGCACAACCACAGGGCATACCGATTCAGATCGTCGGCGTACAGGCGCGCCATCTCCTCGAATCGTTCCTTATTCGGCTGCATCGGGTCGCGGCGCGAAATCCTTCGGCGGGGATGAAACGATTTAACGGCATGGCCCACGGCGGCGTCAAGTGCCGTTGGCTGGCCCGCTGCCGGCGGCCGTGGCCTGGCCCGCAGATGGTCTTGTTTGGCCGTTTGCGGCGAGGACCCGGGCGGGCCCGCGCGATGCGGGCGTGTTACCTATGGCACTCGCTTGATGAGCGTCGGTGGGCGAGCCTATTGAAGCTCCGGCCTTGTCAGGTCTGACCAATCTGCTTAACCTTCGATTTCCTCAAGCGCCTGTCGCGGAGTGGTTTGGCATGGGAATGAATTTCGACGAAGCGCGACGAAACATGGTCGAGCAGCAGGTGCGGACCTGGGAGGTTCTCGATTCGCGGGTGCTGGAGGCCCTCGGTTCCCTGCACCGGGAGGATTTCGTCGGCTCGAAGCATCGCAAGCTGGCCTACGCCGACGTGATGCTGCCGCTGGGCCAGGGCCAGGTGATGATGAAACCTGTGGTCGAGGGACGCCTGCTGCAGGCGCTGGAATTGTCGGGTACCGACGAGGTGCTCGAAATCGGGACCGGGAGCGGTTACCTGGCGGCCTGCCTGGCCTATCTCGCAAGGCATGTGACCAGCATCGACATCAACCGGGACTTAGTCGATGCCGCGCAGCGCAGGCTCGAGTCGATCGATGTCGGCAATGTGACCCTCGACGTCGGCGACGTACTCCACGACTGGGCGCCGGAGGGCTCGTTCGACGCGATCGCGGTCACCGGCTCGGCGGCCGAGGTGCCGCCGCGCTTTCTCGAATGGCTCAAGCCTGGGGGGCGCCTATTCGCGGTGCGCGGCCATTCGCCAGCGATGGAAGCCGTGCTGATCACGCGACTCGATCAGGAACAGTACAGTACCGAGAGTTTGTTCGAGACCGATCTCCCGCGGCTGATCGGGGCCGAAGATCCGGAGACCTTCGAGCTCTAGGATGACAACCAAAGGAACCTTGCAATGAATTACAAACGCCTTTCGGCGACCACGATTTGCCTGCTGAGTATGTGGGCGGGAGCGAGCCCGGCCGAGGATCTGATGGACGTCTATCGGCTGGCCCTGGACAACGATCCCCAGTTGCGCGCAGCGGCCGCGCAGCGCCGCTCCACCGGCGAATTCAAGCGCCAGGCCTTTGCCAATTTCTTGCCCAACCTAAACGGCAGCGCCAACATGACCCGGGGGGATACCGATCGCTCGATCGGAGGCTTCGACATCGCGATTCCGAACACCGACACCGAAAACTATCGCCTGGAGCTGCGCCAATCCATCTACAATGGAGCCAATTACGCGCAGTACAACCAGTCCAAGGCGCAGGTCTCCGCCGCTGAGGCCGACTACGAGGCCGCCTTCGACAGCCTGATGCTGCGCTCGGCCGAGCGTTATTTTGCCGTACTCACCGCCGAGGACGGGCTCAAGTTTGCGATCGCCGAGGAAAAGGCCAACGAGCGCCAGCTCGAGCAGGCCGAACAGCGCTACGAGGTCGGGCTGACCGCGATCACCGACGTGCATGAGGCACGCGCTTCCTATGACCGCGCCCGCGCGAACGTCATCGTGGCCCAGAATCTGCTGGACGACAGCAAGGAAGCGCTCAGCGAGCTGACCGGGACCTACATCGACGACATCGCTTCGCTGAAGGAAGATTACCCGCTGCTCGCCCCGGAGCCGAACGATCCCGACTACTGGGTGCAGACCGCGCTGAGGACGAATCCGACCCTTCTGTCACGGCAGGCAGCGGTCGATGCTGCCGAGCAGGGGATCCGGCGGGAGCGCAGCGGGCATTATCCGACCCTGGACGCGGTGCTCAGCTACAACGACTTCACCGACAACAAATTCCCGCTGACCGCCGACCTCGGGGAGGTCATCACCACCACCGACTTGATGAACACCCAAACTCAGATCCAGTTGCAGTTGCAGGTGCCGATCTATGCCGGCGGGGCAACCCAGTCGCGGGTACGCCAGGCGGTCGCCGACTCCGACCGGACGCTGGACCTGATGGAGCAGGAGCGGCGCGCGGTGATCCGACAGACCCGCAACGACTTTCGCGCCGTGATCGCCGGCATGAGCGAGGTGCAGGCATTCGGCCAGACCGTGGTCTCGGCTCAGAGCGCGCTGGAAGCGACCGAGGCCGGCTTCGAAGTGGGGACCCGGACGATCGTCGACGTGCTGATCGCGCAGCGGTCGCTGTTTCAGGCTCAGCAGGACTATTCCCGCGCGCGCCACGATTTCATTCTCAACCATTTTCGGCTGCGCGCCAGCGCCGGGCTGATCGAGGTCGAGCAGATCGAGCGGGTCAACTCCGTGCTCGAGTAGCGGCCGCCTCCTCGACCAGCTTCAGGGTGCGCGCCAGCGCGCCGCGGTTTTCGGTCACCAGGGTCAAGGCCGCCTGCCCCATCTGCGACCGGCGCCGTGGTTGGGCCGCCAGCTCGATCAGCGCGGATGAGAGCTGGGCGCCGTTGCGGACCCGAACCGCCGCCCCCTTTTCGATCAGCATCCGGGTGATCTCGGCAAAGTTGAACGTGTGCGGTCCGACCACCACCGGCACCCCGAGCGCGGCGGGCTCGAGCACGTTGTGCCCACCGACCGGTACCAGGCTGCCGCCGACGAAGGCCACGTCGACGCCGGCGTAGAACGCGGGCAGCTCCCCCATGGTGTCACCCACGTAGACGTCTGCCGCCGTGCAGTC
>JBFGYD010000262.1:0-4638 GCA_041587615.1 Lysobacterales bacterium | reverse complement strand
GACGATCCGCTACTACGAAAAAGAAGGGCTGGTTCCAGCGCCGGGCAGGAGCATCGGGGGCCATCGTCTGTACGATGCGGGCGCGGTCGAGCGGCTCCGGTTCATTCGTCGGGCCAGGGAACTCGGGTTCACGCTGGATGAGATTCGGCAGCTCATCGGCTTCTCGGACGGCACCCAACGCTGCAGGGACACCCATGCCTTGGCGGTTCAGCACCTAGAAGAGGTCAAGCAAAAAATCCGCGATCTGCGCCATCTGCAGAGGGCGTTGAAGACGCTGACCGATCAGTGCGATCAAACCCCCGCCGAGGAGTGTCCAATCTTCGACGCGCTGCGATTTGGCACCGGCTCTCAATCGGCCACGAGGGCGTGACGGCTTTTGCGCGCTTGCGGATTCGCAGGGCAAAAAAACGGGGCCGCGCGGGGCGGCCCCAATGTCCTGGACCTTCTTCCTTTCCTAGGTTGGACTCGATTTCCGTTCGAGCCCGCAAGTCCCCAATTGGTGCGCTGCTAAGTCGCGGCGCACCCTATTTGTCGCCGGAGCGGTCGGGCTCGATCCAGCTTGGCTGAACCGCGATTCGCTCCCCGCAACCGAGTCGAAAATACTTACACATGAGCGCGTTGAAAAAGTCCATGCTGCTGCCGCCGGTGCCTTCGTTGACGCTGCTGCCGCCCGTGCCCTCATTGACGCTGCTGCCGCCCGTGCCCTCATTGACGCTGCTGCCGCCGGTGCCTTCGTTGACGCTGCTGCCGCCGGTGCCTTCATTGACACTGCTCGAGCCGGTGCCTTCGTTGACGCTGGCGGCGGCAATTGAGCTAACTAAAAAAAAAAGTGGCTGCTGTGACGAGTGATTTGTTGGTCATGGTCCTATCTCCGGTTGCGATTAAACTGGTAAAAGCCTGCCCCCATCAGAATGAGATCGATGTTTTCAGGCGATACCTCCTCCAAATCCAGAATCTGCTCTATTTCCTGTTCCGCCCGGCTCAGAATGCGGCGGATCTTCTCATCGACAAACTTCGCGCGGCTTTTGGGGATGGTCAGGCTGTAACGCATTTGATCGAACTCTCGTTCGGGCAAACCCTCGGACAGGTTCTTGATGTTCTTGAGCGCCGTTTCGAAGTGAAACGCGACCCCCTTGGCCCCCGCATTAACCGCGATCTGCAGGTCTTTGGTGTTCGCCATCACGGTCGTCTTCAGCCGCACGGTTCCGTAATCGGTCTGTTCCACGTTGCCATCGCTGATCAGACTGTCCAGCACCGCCCGCACGCCGAGGTCTTTGCCCACCTTCTTGACCAGGGCCGCAAAAGACGCGTTGCCCGGCGCGCGCAGCGGAAGTTCCGCCGGCTTTCCGTTGCCGTCTTTAAAGCGCGGATCGGCGGTCCAGTAGGCGAGCACCTTGGCCAACACGTTGGGCTCCCAATCGCCTTCGCCCGCCTGGCGGATTTGTGGAATGGACTTGCGCCGGATCCCGGTAATCGCCTGGATCTGACTGTCAGTGGGCATGCGCCCCAAGCGCGAGCGCTCCTCGGTTGCGACTTCGACGAAGGTGCTTCTTAGGGTCGTGTAAACGGTGTGCAGCGGCACTCCGAAGCGGATCGAAAAACGAGCCAGCGGCACACAGATTATTCGAATTGCGTTTTGTACCGCTCGGGCCAGGTCCCCCTGCTTGTGAGCCAGCAAAAATGCGTTCATTTGCAGTCCTCCTGGTCGATGGTGCCCATTATGGGCGTTTTCGCCCAAAATGGGCAAGTTTTTGTCCCCTCGACTTGCGCAATGGGCGCGCGTCGAGCAAATTTCGCTAAACGCGGGAGTGGGGTCACAACTTTCGCTGTAAGCGGGCTGGATAGCAGAATACTCTCCGGCCCGCGGTCATTTTGGGCTTTCCAAACTCCTTTCCTTATCGCTGCGGTCGGTGGTCAAAGTATTGCGTCACCGGTACGATGGGCGGCTATGTCTAAGAACAAGAAGAGCGCGATCCGGGACCCTTACGCGGCGCGAGAGGCGCGTCGCTACAAAGAACCGATTCCCAGCCGGGAAGCGATTCTGACGCTGCTCGAAGAGCGCGGCGAGTTAATGAAGCTGGACCACCTGGTCGAGGCGCTGGCGCTCGATGGAGAACGCCCGGTCGAAGCGCTGCGGCGGCGACTGCGGGCGATGGTCCGCGACGGCCAGCTGCTGAAGAATCGCCGCGGCGGGTACGGTCTCGCGGTTCAGATGGAACTGCAATCGGGCCGCGTGATCGGCCATCCGGACGGCTTCGGGTTCGTTGCGCTGGACTCGGGTGGCGACGACTGGTACCTGTCCCCGCGGGAGATGCGGCAGTTGCTGCATGGCGACCGGGTCATGGTCCGGTTGAAAGACATCGACCGGCGCGGTCGCACCGAGGCCACCGTGGTCAGCATCCTGGAACGCGCCTTCAGTCATTTGGTCGGTCGCTTCCGGCGCGAATCCGGGGTCGGGCTGGTTTTTGCCGATGAAAAGCGCATCAGCCAGAACATCCTGATCCCTCCCGGCGAGGAAGGCGGTGCCCGCTCCGGCGAATTCGTGTATCTGGAGCTGACCGAGCAGCCGACGCCCACGCGCCCGCCCGTGGGCCGCGTGCTCGAGGTCCTGGGGCGCAGCATCAATGCGCCGATGGCCACCGAGGTCGCGATCCGCAGTTATGATCTGCCGTTTGAGTGGCCGGCGGCGGCAACCAAGGCCGCGGCGCGAGTCCCGGACCACGTCGGCGAGACGGATTTGGCCGGACGCGAGGACCTGCGCGCCACCCCCCTGATCACGATCGACGGCGCCGACGCGCGCGACTTCGACGACGCCGTTTTCTGCACCGCCGCGGCCAAGGGCGGTTTTCGCCTGCTGGTCGCGATCGCGGACGTATCCCATTACGTGCGGCCGGGTTCGGCGCTGGACGACGAGGCCCGCTTGCGCGGTACGTCGGCGTATTTTCCGAACCGGGTGGTGCCGATGCTGCCCGAGGCGCTGTCCAACGGGATCTGCTCGCTGAACCCGGCGGTCGACCGCCTGTGCATGGTCTGCGAGCTCGATATCGACGCCGCCGGGCGGGTGCGCAAAAGCCGCTTCTACGATGCGGTGATGCACTCCCACGCGCGCCTGACCTATGCCCAGGCGTGGTCGTTCCTGAACGGCGAGGGCGGACTGGATCCGGCGCCTGAAGTCGCCGAGTCGCTGCGTCAGCTTCATGCCCTGTACAAGGTCCTGCGGCGGCGCCGCGAGAAACGCGGCGCGATCGACTTCCGCGGCCACGAGGTGGCGTTCAAGTTCGACGATCGAGGCGAAGTGGCGGCCATCGTGCCGCGTTCGCGCAACGACGCCCACAAACTGATCGAGGAATGCATGATCGCGGCCAACGTGGCGGCGGCCGAGCACCTCGAGCGGATCGAGGCGGTGACCCCGTTTCGAGTCCACCCGCCGCCCCCGGAACGCAAACTCGAGGATCTGCGCCAGGCGCTCGCGGAACTGGGCCTCAAGCTGCCCGCCGCGGACCGGGTCCGCCCGGCCGATCTGGCCCGGTTGCTTAGGGAGGCGCGCGATCGTCCGGATCGAGATCTGATCGAGGCGCTGGTTTTGCGCTCGCTGGCACTGGCGGTCTATCAGCCGCGCAACCTGGGACACTTCGGTCTGGCGCTGGACGCCTACACCCACTTCACCTCGCCGATCCGGCGCTACCCGGACCTGCTGGTGCATCGCGCGTTGCGCCGCCATTTCTCCGGCTCCGGCAAGCGCGAGGGTTACAGCGCCGAAGAGATGGCCAAGCTCACCGAGCACGCGTCGATGACCGAGCGGCGCGCCGACGAGGCGGCCCGCGACGTCGACGAGCGGCTCAAGTGCGCGTTCATCAAAGCGCACGTCGGCGACCAGTTTGCGGGTCGTGTCACCGGGGTCAAGGAATTCGGGTTGTTCGTGGAACTGGACGGCCTGCAGATCTCGGGGCTCGTGCACGTGACGATGCTGCCCAACGACTACTACCATTTCGATCCGGTCGCGCACACGCTCAGCGGCAAACGCCGGCGACGCGTGTTTCGCCTGGCCGATCCGGTGCGGGTGCAGGTGATCCGGGTGGACCTGGACGACCGGCAGATCGATCTCAAGATTCCGCGCGAGTCGAGGCCGTGAGCGCGCAGCGCTGGCTGGTCGGTTTCAACGCGGTCAGCGGTGCGCTGACCCACGACCCGGAACGCGTGTCCGAGGTGCTGCTGGTGAGCGGCCGCGAGGACCGTCGTGCCCGCGAGCTGGTGGCGCTGAGCGAAGTTCACGGGATTCCGGTGATCCGACTGCCGCGCGCGGAACTGGACCGGCGGCTGCCCAGGCTCAAACACCAGGGCGCCGCCGCCCGTTACCAGAGCGCCGAGTTGATGGACGAAAAAGCGCTGTTCGACCACCTCGAACGTTGCGCCGAACCGCTGCTGCTGGTACTGGACCATCTCGAGGACCCGCGAAACTTCGGCGCCTGCCTGCGAACCGCCGAGGCGGCCGGGGTGGCGGCGGTCATTTTTCCGAAAGATCGGGCGGCGGACCTGACTCCGGTCGCGCGCAAGGCGGCCGCCGGGAGCGCCGAGCGGGTCGTGCTGGCGCGGGTCACCAATCTCGCGCGCACGCTGGAACGCCTCAAAGGGGCCGGG
>JBFGYD010000261.1:0-4640 GCA_041587615.1 Lysobacterales bacterium | reverse complement strand
CCCGGATGACGGGTCCGTTCCATGTGAGCCGCGATCAGCCCCGCGCTCTGCTCCTGGAGCACATGAACGATACGCCGACTGCGGCCGCTGACCACGGTGTGCAGCAGCACCGTCGGGATCGCCACGCACAGACCGAGCACGGTGGTCACCAGCGCCTGCGAAATACCGCCGGCCATCAGTTTCGGGTCCCCGGTACCGAACAGGGTGATGGCCTGGAAGGTCTTGATCATCCCGGTCACCGTGCCGAGCAGACCCATCAGCGGTGCGACTACCGCGATGATCTTGAGGAAGGTCACGCCGCGTCCAAGACTCGGCATCTCCTTCAGGATCGCCTCACCCATCTTCACTTCGAGCGAATCGGTGTCGATCCTCGGGTTGTCTTCGTAGACTTTCATGACCCGGCCCAGCGGGTTGTCTTCGCTGATCGCGTCGCTCTTGAGCTGCTTGTTGACCTTGCCGCCGACGAACGACAGCACGACGAGCCGCTCGAGGGCCATCAAGACGCCGATGATCCCCAGCGCAATGATCAGATAGCCGACCAAACCACCCTGGTCGATCCGCTCGCGCAGGCTGGGCGCCTGGATCAGCAGGCTCAGCAGCGAACCCCGGGTCGGGTCGAGGCCGAACTGCACCAGCCCGTCGTTGGCGCTCATGACGTCGGCGGTGGTGCTGACAAACCGGCCCTGCGGCTGGCGCGCCAGCTCGGAAACGTTGCCGGTCTCGGCGCTGTACTGCAGGTAGCGGCCGTCGGCCACCAGATTGAACACGCCGACCCGCACCACCTCCTCGGCGGCGGTCTGGCCGTCGGCAGC
Source organism: Lysobacterales bacterium (assembly GCA_041587615.1). GTDB lineage: Bacteria > Pseudomonadota > Gammaproteobacteria > Xanthomonadales > SZUA-38 > JBFGYD01. Next base: position 3,828 of record JBFGYD010000261.1, on the reverse strand, counting down.
GGTGACGTCGGCCTGGAATTTCACGACGTTGCCCGATTCGGTCATCTCCCGCTGAATCTCGAACCACAGCCGCTCGATCTCCTCGATCGTGGCCAGTTGCGAGGCGGTACCCATCTTCTGCGCCAGGTCGGTCAGAAACGCACCCCGATCGGGAAACTGGGCGCTGGTGATCGAGCTGTCGAACAGGCCGCGGGTATCGCCGGCGACCTGCTGCAGCACGCCGAACAGTTCCTTCAACGAGCCGAGGCGTTTATTCAGCGCGTCCTGTTTTTCGACCACCCTGATCTCGTTTTCCTCGAACTCGGTCTCGAGGCGATCGCTTTCGTTTTCGAGCCGGGTGCGTTCCGCTCGGGCCTCGGTCAGGAGCTGCTGCTGGCGCCCACGCTCGCGCTGAAACCGCTGCTCGCGCTCCCGCGACTCCTGGGTTTCTGAGCTACGGCCTTCCTCCACCTTCTTCAGCAGCGAATCCAGTGAATCGGCCTGGTCCTGACCCCAGGCGGCGAAGCTCAGGGCGAGAAGGGAAATCAGCGTTAATTTGATTGTTTTCATTGGGCTGTCTCCGGTGCCCTCACAGGCAACATCAGAAGATCGGGCGCGGTCTGTTTGCGGGCGATTCGAAGGCCGTCTCGAATCTGGCCCCTGGATTCATTGCCCAGTTCAACCCACTGCCGCGAGCCTTGGTCCCAGGCGCCGGAGAACTGAGTATCCAGGGTCTGGTAGTAAAGGCCCACCCGGCCAATCCGAAGGTAATCGACCTCCCGGTCGGCCCCGGACACCGACTGGCTGCCCTGATAAGCCTCGATCGTGCGCCCGTAGTCGTTCTCGATCTGATAGGCCTCCATGACCCGCCGGAATTTCTCCGCGGCGGTCACATCGGAGCGCTCCATCATGCCCCGCAGCGAGGCGATCCGCTCGGTCCGCTCATCCTGCAGAAACGGCGCATCGAGGGAGACGAACTGTTCCAGCGCGTCGATCATCCGCACCATCAGCGGGATGATCTGGCGCTCGATCACCGTGACCCGGGTCATCGAATCGTCGAGCTGCGCGATTTCGTTGTTCTGCGCTTCGACCTGCTTTCGCAGCAGCGCGTTGTAGACCTCGAGGCCGTCGATCTCCTTGACCACCCCACTGTAGTCGCTGGCCAGGCTGCGGGTCTGCTCCACAATCTGGTCGACCCGTTGCTGGGACTGGCGAGCAGCGGAGTCGCTCTCCTGCTGGGCGCTCATCACCGATCCCAGATTCTGGGCCCCAAGTGGTGACAGGCCGGTCAGGCACAAAATGACGAGCAACAACAAACGTTGCGGTTTCAGATCTAACATCGCGGGTTCCCTCTGTCGGGCAGCTTGCCCCTGTTCATTGGCCATGCATCTACATCAAAGGCGGTTGTTCGATGCGAACTCCGTCCGAGCCGGAATCCCCTCTGGTCAGATCCGGACGGCTGCAGTGTCCGCGCATCGTCGCGCAGAAGCGTAGTTGTAACTTACACCACGGAAAAACACAAACGCGTGAGGCTTGTCAAGTGGCGGACGACTCGTATCCGCCGCAGCGCGACATTGAACCGACGGCGTTTAAAAATCGTGAAGTGGCCCCAGATCAAAGGGCTGGACCCGACAACCGAGAATCATCATGAGCTCCGATGCCAACGCGCCCGATCTGAGGATGGATGCGACCCAGCTTTACCGCGAGGAGGTCTACACCGATCAGCGGATCGGGACCATCCGTTGCCTGACCCCCATCACTTCCGACGGCGCAGCCGATCCGTCGAGACCGCGCCAGTACGTCGGGTCGGCCCAGCTTCTGACGCCTGCCGGACCGTTGCCGATGAGCTTCGAAATAGAGGCCCAGTCGCTGGCCGAGGCGGTGTCGAAGTTTGGCGAGCGGGCGCAGCAGGCCTTCGAGGAGACCATGGAAGAGTTGAAGGAGCTGCGGCGCCAGTCTTCATCCTCGATCGTGGTGCCGTCATTAGGGACCGGTGGCGGCGTGCCCGGGGGCGGCATGCCCGGGGGCGGCACGCCCGGGGGCGGTATCCAGATGCCCTAGCAGCCGGTCGGACTGAGGGGCTCGTATTGCATGAGTTTTAGGTGGGGCGCCGCGTATTTACTGGTTCAAATGGCGAGGGGCTTGCCCATGAAACTTTCCGGTCCGCTCCTGCTCGCCGGCTGTCTAACGGCCGCGCCGGCGCTGGCCGGCGGACCGACCTTCGCCAGCGGCGAGGGTCAGGTTCACGTGATCGAGCTATATACCTCGGAGGGCTGCAGCAGCTGTCCGCCGGCCGATCACTGGCTGCGCCAGTGGACCGCGCGGGACGAATTGTGGAACCAGCTGATTCCGCTTGCGCTGCACGTCGATTACTGGGATTACCTGGGCTGGCGCGACCCGTTTGCCAGCCCCGATCACAGCGTGCGCCAGCGTCGCTACCGGCGTGAGCGAGGGCTCAGCGCCGTGTACACCCCGGGATTTCTGTTCGACGGACGCGAATGGCGCCGCTGGTCCGGCGGCCGACTGCCCGATCTCGAGCCCGCGCGCGAGGTGGGGCAGTTGGTGCTCCGGCTCGACGGCGATTGGGCCACCGCGCATTTCAAGCCGCTGGTCGAACTCGGCCGGGCCAGGGTTCATGTTGCCGTGCTGGGGTTCGGTCTGCGTAGCGAGGTCCCGGCCGGCGAAAACCGCGGCCGCACGCTGCGCCACGACTTCGTCGTTCTCGGAATGTCCGATCAGGCGATGACCGCCAGCGACGACGGCCTGACCGCCCGACTCCCGGTTCCGGCGCCGCGGCGACCGGCGCCAAGGCTGGGCATCGCGGCCTGGATCAGCGACGGCTACAGCCAGGCGCCGGTGCAGGCGGTCGGCGGCTGGTTGACCGACTGACGGGCCCGGCCGCGTCGGCCACCGCGACCGCGGTTCTGCCGCGGCCGAGGATTTCAACGCGCTCCGCTAATGGCCACAACCTGACGGTGGACGATGCAACCCAGGTCGGCTTCTGATACAAAACGGCATGGGCTACCGACCGCTGGACCGGCCGGTTGCGTGAGTTTTAATGGGCGTTTTCTATTTACCGAGCCGAAGCAATGGCACTGACGACCGAATTGTCCGCGATCCAGGTTCGAATCCTCGGCTGCCTGGTCGAGAAAGAGGCGACCACCCCGGATCAGTATCCACTGACCCTGAACGCGCTGAAGAACGCCTGCAATCAGAAAACCAACCGCTTCCCGATCACCAACTATTACGAGGGTGAGATCGGACGCAACCTGCGTGAGCTGGGCGATCTGCGCCTGGTCAGCGAAATCTGGGCGCCGCGCGCGCCTAAGTACAAGCATCACCTCCAGGAGGTGCTGGAAATTCTCGGCAAGGAAAAGGCGGTGCTTTGCGTGCTGATGTTGCGCGGACCCCAGACCGCGGGCGAAATCCGTGGTCGATGCCAGCGACTGCACGCGTTCGACGACGTCGACGACGTCGAGTACGTGCTCGGCCGGCTCGGCGAGCGTGATCCCGCCTACGTGACCGCGTTGCCGCGCCAGGCGGGACAAAAGGAGGGGCGCTGGATGCACCTGCTGGCCGGCGCCCCGGATCCCGACTTGATGGTCGCCGCACCGGCAGCGGCGCGTTCGAGCCTGTCCGAGCGGGTCGCGGCGCTAGAAAGCGAGATCGCGGGGCTGAAGCGCAAGATCGAAGAGCTGATCGGTGGCGAGGGTTGACCCTCACGGCCGCCGGCTCAGAATCAACCAGCGCCTGAGCATTGTATCCCTGAATGACCCCGTGGGATGTAACCATTGTTGCTGATTCGTTATCGGTAATATTGCTCTTGATCTCTCTGCCCTGCTTGCCCAT
>JBFGYD010000260.1:0-4645 GCA_041587615.1 Lysobacterales bacterium | reverse complement strand
TCGAACAACTCCAACTTCATCAAGGGCGCGCCGGGCGAGCCGGTGCTGATCTCGTGGGATGACGCCGAGACCTACTTCCACGAGTTCGGACACGCGTTGCACTACCTGTCCTCGAACGTGGCCTATCCAACCCTGAACGGGGGGGTGCGGGACTATACCGAGTTTCAATCCCAGTTGCTCGAACGCTGGCTGCTGACCGACGAGGTGATTGACAACTATTTGGTTCACCATCAGACCGGGCAGCCGATTCCGGCCGAGTTGGTGGCCAAGATCAAGAAGGCCGCGACCTTCAACGAGGGCTTCAAGACCACCGAATACCTGGCCTCGGCGCTGGTTGATCTGCGCTTCCACACCAGCGACCCGAGCGGCATCGATCCGGACGCGTTCGAGCGGGAGACCCTGAACGAACTGGGGCTGCCGGAAGAAATCGTGATGCGCCACCGCTCGCCCCATTTCGGCCACATTTTCTCCGGCGAGGGGTATTCGTCCGGCTACTACGGTTACCTGTGGGCGGAGGTGCTGACTTCCGACGCGGCCGAGGCTTTCGCCGAGGCGCCCGGCGGATTCTACGACCCGGACTGGGCGCGCAAGCTGGTGACTCACCTGTTCGCGCCGCGCAACTCGGTCGATCCGGCGGATGCCTACCGTGCGTTTCGCGGCCGTGACGCGAGCATCGACGCGCTGATGCGTGACCGCGGGTTTCCGCTGCCGGCCGAGCCCGGGCCGTAGGAAATCATCAAAGCGAAAAGCTGCTAGCCTGGATATTGCACGAGTTGCCGGAATTGTCGGCGAATTCCACGAGTGGAGCTTGGTCGATCGTCCGCCGGGGGATAGCCGTAGCTATCGCCCAAGGGGGATCGGGCGAGATCCGCCGTGCAATTCGGCGACAAACCGGCAGGGCAGGTACAAGCCAGGTTACGGTTTTGCCGCAGGCAAAGAAGTGGCCTGGCGGTGCCGTCGCCCGTGTGACAGGTTGCGACTTCTCCAATCGCTGGGAAACTCACGTAGTACATTGATCTCACTCAGTATATGAGCAACTTCGAGTGGAACTCGTGCAATATCCAGGCTAGGCGCCGGGCGGCGGGGCCGCCATCGAAATCCGAAAGGTGCTGCCGTTGGCGGCGGGAATGTATTCCAGTTCGGCTTGGTTTGAAGCGCAGAGCTGCTGGCAGATGTACAGCCCGAGGCCGGTGCCGTCCCGGCTGGAGGTGAAAAACGGCTGGAAAATCCGCTTGCGATCCTTTTCCGGAATGCCCTCGCCCTGGTCGATGACGTCGATAATCGGGCCGCCGTCGCCGTTCAGGTAACCGGCGCTCAGGGTCACCCGCGCCCCCTTGGCGCCGCCGTGACCGTACTTGAACGCGTTCTGGCACAGATTCCACATGACCTGCTGCAGGTGCCCCGGATCGATCAGCCCCGCCACGTCGGGGTTGTCGACCCGCACCTCGATGGCGTGCTCGCCCAGCTCGTGGTGGTGACTGAAATCTTTGACGAACTGCTGCAGCCAGTCGCCGAGCCGCACGGCCTCTGGCCGAGACGGCTCCTGACGCGCGATCTGCAGCACGTTTTCGATGATGTCGTTCATGCGCGCGCAGTGACGGCTGATGATCTGGGACAGCCGCCGGTCCGGCGGGGTCAGCGATTCCGCCTCCGCCAGCAGCTGGGCCGAGTGGCTGATCGCCGCCAGCGGATTGCGGATTTCGTGGGCGATGCTGGCCGACAGCCGCCCCAGGGAAGTCAGCGTCAATTCCTGCGCACGCCGCGAGATCATCGAGGTGTCCTCCAAGAAAACCAGCGTCTCGGCGTACTCGTTCGCGCTCAGCCGGGCGAAGCGGGGCACCACTTCCGGCACCGCCGGGGCCAGCGCGATCGGCTGGTTTAGATGGCGCGCGGTCTTGCGCCAGTGCTCGAGACTATCGAGCAGCTCAGGCGCCAGCGCGTCCAGCGGACCGGAGCGCTGTTGCGGCATGCCCATCAGGTACCAGGCCGCCTCGTTCATCGCGTGCGCCAGATTGTCGTGCCCGACGATCAGGATCCCGGTACGCATTCGAGCCACGATCAGCTCGTTGAATTCCGCCAGCTGTGCCAGATCGACCGACTGCTGGCGCGCTAGGCGCTGACTCTCGCGCGCTCGCCGCGCCAGATAATGCCCGAGCAGCGTGGTCGCGAAGTAGGCCGCGCCCAGCATCCCGGCCGGCGCAATCACCGCGAAAGGCTCGATGCCCTGGATCACGTTCACCGTGGTCTGCCACAGCAGCACCAGGGTCGCGCCGGCCGCGATCGACAGCGACACGCGCACCGGCAGCAGCACGCCGGCGGCGCCGGTCGTGCCAACCAGCAGCACCCCCACGCCGCTGCCAATTCCGCCGATGATGTAGAGCATTGCAAACGTGCCGAGCAGGTCGAACGCGATCCCGCAGCCCGCCTGGATCACGACGGCGCCGCCGCGGTAGCGCCCGAGGGCGAGGAGCAGGCCGCCGACGAGAATGTAGACGCCGGTCAGAACGCGCCCCGACAACAGCGCGTTGGGGGCCAGCGCGTCCTGCATCAACGGGGTGAAGAACAGGCCCGAGAACAGCAGCGCGACGAAGCAGCGATACAGGTTCAGGTAATCGAGCGCCTGCCAGGCGGTCTGATCGTCCGCCGGCGAGGCCAGCCAATCGATGTCGTTCCTGCGCACGCGCGATGGTTCCGTTAGTTGCCCGTGGACGGGTATTTTAGCCTGAAGCTCAGCCGCGTTTCGGCGCCTCGTCGAATTCGGCGAGCCTGCCCATCGCAGGAGTTTCACTGGACGGCGCGTATTTGTTGATCCGGATCGGTTGCGAGCCGACGGCCCGCTTTGCGAAGGTCGTCCATTTGCTCCAAAATACCGCCTCTCATCGCGCCGCCTTCGCCCTGATGCGAAGACTCAAGACCCAATCGCCGGCGGCGGACTGGAAGGCCGGTCATGGACAGCAACGAGGGAAAGCCAACATGAATTTCCACGAGTACCAAGCCAAGGACCTGTTCGCCCAGTTCGGCGTCCCGGTGCCGGCCGGGCGGGTCGCCGGGACGGTGGACGAAGCCACCGACGCGGCGCGTGCGCTCGGTGGCGGTCAATGGGTAGTCAAGGCCCAGGTCCACGCGGGCGGGCGCGGCAAGGCCGGCGGGGTCAAGCTGGCCGGCGATCTGAACGAGGTGCGTGCCCACGCGGACCGTATGCTGGGCATGTCGATTCAGACCTACCAAACCGGGGGGCTGAAACTGCCGGTACACAAAGTCTTGATCAGCGAGGCGTGCGACATAGCCAGCGAACTCTACTTGAGCGTGCTGATCGACCGCGCGCGCAAATGCGTCACGTTCATGGCCTCGGCCGCGGGCGGGGTCGACATCGAGAAGGTCGCGGCCGAGACGCCGGACCAGATCATCACAATCAAGGTCGATCCATCGGTCGGCTTGCAGGCCTTTCAGTGCCGCAAAATGGGCTTCGCGCTCGGGCTCAACGGCAAGCAGGTCGGCCAGCTCACGCGCATCATGCAGGGCCTGGACCGGCTGTTCCACGCCAAGGACCTGTCGCTGGTCGAGGTCAACCCGCTGGTGATCACCGGCGGCGGCGACCTGCTTGCGCTGGACGCCAAGATCAACGCCGACGACAACGCGCTGTTCCGCCACCCGGAACTGGCCGAGATGCGGGACGAGTCGCAGGAGGACCCCACCGAGGCCGCCGCGGCCCGGCACGGCCTGAACTACGTGACCCTGGACGGCAACATCGGCTGCATGGTCAACGGCGCCGGGCTGGCGATGGCGACGATGGACGTGATCAAGCTCGCCGGCGGGGAACCGGCCAATTTCCTCGACGTCGGCGGCGGCGCGACCGCCGAGCGGGTGGCCGAGGCGTTCAAGCTGATCACCTCCAGCGAACGGGTGCAGGCGATCCTGGTCAACATCTTTGGCGGCATCGTGCGCTGCGACCTGATCGCCGAAGGCATCATCTCGGCCGTCAAGGAGGTCGGTGTCGACGACCCGGTCATCGTGCGCCTGGAGGGCACCAACGTCGAGCAGGGCCGGAAGCTGCTCGACGAGAGCGGGCTGACGATCACGTCGGCCAGCGACCTGAACGACGGCGCGCAAAAAGCGGTTGCCGCGGCGGCTGCCAGGGAGGCGAGGACATGAGCGTGTTGGTCAACAAGGACACGAAGGTCATCTGCCAGGGCTTCACCGGCAGCCAGGGGACCTTTCACTCCGAGCAGGCGGTCGAGTACGGCACCCGGCTGGTCGGCGGCGTCACGCCCGGCAAGGGTGGCCAGGAACACCTCGGCCTGCCGGTGTTCGACACCGTGGCCGCCGCGGTCGAGGCGACCGGAGCGGACGCGACGGCGATCTACGTGCCGCCTCCGTTCGCCGCCGACGCGATCCTGGAGGCGGTCGATGCCGGTATCCGGGTCGTGGTGTGCATCACCGAGGGCATTCCGGTGCTCGACATGATGCGCGTCAAATCGGTGCTGGCCGACACCCCTGGCACGCGCCTGATCGGCCCCAACTGCCCCGGTATCATCACCCCCGGCGAATGCAAGATCGGCATCATGCCGGGCCGGATTCACGCCCCGGGCAAGGTCGGGATCGTGTCGCGCTCGGGCACGCTGACCTACGAGGCGGTCTATCAGAC
>JBFGYD010000259.1:0-4654 GCA_041587615.1 Lysobacterales bacterium | reverse complement strand
TGGTGGGCGTCGAAGGTGTTGTAGATGCGGCCGTGGTAGCGACCCGACAGGTCGATCCCCAGTTCGGCCGCGATGCCAGCGATGCGCTTGCCGGCCGCGGTCATCGCCTCGCGGCTCTGGCCGTATTTGCGCGTCAGGTGGTCCATCACGTCCTCGCCTTCGGGCCCCATCTGCGGATTCAGTTCGAACGGCCGCCAGCGGATCTCGAACCCGATCTGGCCGTCGAGCTGACTCATCGCCTGTTCCAGCCGCCGGTAACCGATATAGCACCACGGGCAAACGACGTCGGAGACGATGTCCAGCGCGATCGTCGTTGCGGCCGCGACGGTCATCGGTCCGGCGCGTCGAACGAGCCGGCTGGACCCGGGAACACGACCGGTGACTCAAACCCGTCGCGGCTGACGCTGGCGACCCCGAAGAAGTAGTTGTCGATGACGACGTTGCGCAGCGTGTGCGCGTCGACCCGGCCGACGAACACGCTGTGGGTCCACCGGGGCTGGTCGGTCAGGCGCCAGTAGATCCGGTAGCCGGCCACGTGGTGCTGCTCGGCCTCGCGCGCCGCCGCCCAGCGCAACGTGGTGTCGGGGCTGACCGCGCCCTCGATCTCGACGCCAGACGGCGGCGCCGGGGCGGCCGCCAGCGCCGCCAGGGTCAGCACGTTCAGCGAGGTCAGCTTGGCAGCGTAGTCGAAATTCACCCCGTCGATCACGTCGCCGTATTCGATTCCGTCCTCGACCCTAAGATCCTGGTGCTGGCGGCGGTAGTGCTCGTTGGTCTCCATGATGCGCACGGCCGGATAGCCCAGATCGTTGAACGGGCGGTGGTGCCCGCCGCGGCGGAAGCGGTCCAGCCGATAGATCATCATCACATCCAAATTGGGCACGAATCGATCGGCGATGCGATCGACGTAGCGCGCCAGGTTGCGCGAAGGCGAATCGACCTCGCCGCCGCGGAAACGCCGGGCGGTCGCCTCCTCGGCGGTCTCGTTCATTCGGGTTCCCTCCGCAAAAACGCGCGCCGTGGTGTTGTTGACGACCCCGTTGATGCCAGCGATATTGCCGATCATGTCATTGTTCAGCACCCCGGTAATGCGCCAGCGTTTCTTCAGCGCCTCGGCGGCCATGATCTTGCCCCCGAACAGACCTTGCTCCTCGCCGGACAGGCCCGCGTAGACGATGGAGCCGGCAAAGCGGTGGCGCGACAGCACCCGCGCGGCTTCCAGCACCCCGGCCATGCCGGAGGCGTTGTCGTTGGCGCCGGGTGAATCCGAGGTCGAATCCATCGGGTCCGTGACCCGCGAGTCGATGTCGCCGGACATGACCACGTAGCGCTCCGGGTCCACGGTTCCGCGCTGGATCGCAATCACGTTGACGATCTCGGTGCGCTCCGGGATGCGCTCTTCGCCCTCGACGAAGCCGGACTGAAAGCCCACCTCGAGGCAGCCGCCGCAGGCGGCGCCGATGCGCTCGAATTCGGCGAGGATCCAACGCCGCGCGGCGCCGATGCCGCGCGTGCCGGATTCGGTCTCGGTAAGGGTATGGCGGGTGCCGAAGCCGACCAGTCTCCGCACGTCGGCTTCGAGACGCGGGGCCGACACCGCCAGACGCAGCTCATGCATCAGGCCTTCGTCGACCCCCGGGGCCTGTTGCTGAGCGCTCGCCCTTGTTGCCAGCGCCAGCAGAACGAGGACAAGACAGCGTTTCATTCGATCTCCGGTCGTTCCAGCGGAAGCGCCAGAATGTACCGCACCGAGTCTTCGCTGACCACCCGGCTACCGCATGACCGCGCACCTGCGTCGTCGAGCGGATGAGGCCGGTATCGGTAAAGACCTGCCGGGTGAACTGTTCGACGATCTGAAGCCCGAGCGGCGGCGAACATTGCCGACCTCACGACCGCCGAGGTGCTGCTGAGCTCGCCCCCGGGCTAGCCTGAGGGTCCCGGACCGTACATCTGGTCGGGGGTCAGCACGTCGGGAAAGCGCTCCCGCAGCGCGCGGCGCGCCCGGTAGCAGAGGTGGCAGTGATCGGCGTACCCGTCCCGCTGGACTAGCCGGTAGCGGCGCACGATTTCGGCGGGCCCGCCGGCCAGCAGCGGCCCGACGATCGGATGCGCCACCGGATCGTAATCGTCGATGATTTCAGTCAGCCCACGCTCCAGCAGATTACCGATCGATATGCCCTGGCAGACGTGCAGGTATCCGAACGGGTCCACGTGCACGCGCTCGGGTGAGCCCAGGTTCTCCCAGGGGCATTCGGTGAATTCCACCCATGGTCTGGGCGCAACGCGCGCTGCCAGCATCTCGGCGGCACGGCCCCGGTACATGACGGCGGATTCACCCGCCGGCAACTGACCGGCCGCGCCGGCGGCTCGCTCGGCGTCGGGCTCGGCAACGCTGATGAAATCGACCGGGATGCCGAGCCGCCGAGCCGCGGCGCGCGCGATTTCTGGATGCCGAGGGCTTTCATCGCTGCCGTGATAGGCGTCGCTGCTGATCGAGAGATCGTCGATCGAGCCGGCCAGCGGGCGCAGCCACCTTATCGCGTCCCGCTCCGTGGTGGCCCAGTAGGCGTTGGTCACGATCCCCACCTTGAAGCCGCGGTGCCTGGCCGACAGCACGCCGGCGCACAGCACCGGGTAATAAAGAAACGCCTCGCCGCCCTCGAAGTAGATCCATTCGATGCTGCCCAGCGCCTCGGCCTGGTCCAGGATGGACTCGATCGTGGCGACGGACATGGTGCCGGTCTGGGCCGGCCCGCCCCACACAAAACAGTGCGAGCACTGGTAATTGCACTCGTAGGTGAGCAGCAGGTGCAGGCCTGTCAGCGGGCTGGACGGGGATCCGGTACCCTGATCGCCGGCCATCTCGCGACGATCAGCTTTCCACCGCCGGCTTCTTTACGAAGGCGGCGGCCAGCGCGCGGCGGCGCAGGTACGCGTAGACCTCGAGCAGCGGCAGCTCCTTCGGGCACACGTCCTGGCAGGCCATCAGGCCGACGCAGCCGAACACCCCGTCCTCGCCGGCCACGACCTCGAACCAGTCGCCGGCGCTGCGGCCGTCGCGCGGGTCCATCGCGAAGCGGGCGATGCGGTTCATGCCGGCCGGCGCGACGAACCCGGGGCGAGTGTTGGCCACCCCGCAGCTCGCCACGCAGCAGCCGCACTCGATGCAGCGGTCGGCCTCGTAGATCGCGATGGCCAGCTCGTCGTCCATGCGCGCCTCTTCGGCCTCCGGGTCGAACGCGGCGCGGGCGTGAACCCAGCCCTGGACCCGTTCGTTCATCTCCCGGAACCAGGTTCCGGTGTCCACCGACAGGTCTCCGATGAGCTTGAATGCCGGCAGCGGGTGCAGCCGGATCACCGCGCCCAGGTTCGTGGTCAGGGTCTTGCAGGCCAGCGCCGGACGGCCGTTGATCATCATCCCGCACGAGCCGCACACCGCCGAGCGGCAGGAAAAGTCGAACTGCAGACTGGGATCGTCGAGTTCGCGGATCTGATTCAGCGCCCGATACAGGGTCATGTAGGGCTCTTCGGTGACGGTGTACTCCCGCATCGTCGGGCGCGACTCGGGATCCGCCGGGTTGAAGCGAAAGATCTCGAACTTGAGCTGGCGTGCGTCAGTGCCCATCTCAACCTCGCATCGTCTTGAGCCCGGCGCGCTGTTCGGCGCCACGCCACGCGCCCGGGCGCAGGCGCTCGCCGATCGGCTCGGCCGCGGCACTGCGTCCCTGCGCCGTCTGCGCGGCTTCGACGGCGGCGTTGTAGTCTGCCAATTCCATGCTCATCGCCACCTGCTGGCTGTCGCCGTAGCCGCGCCCGCCGGGCGGCAGGTCGAGCAGGCCGACCGGCTCGTAGGCGAAGCGCGGCTCGCGCTCGTCCCGACCCCAGCGCACCAGCGTCCGGCTGAGCCAGTTGGCATCGTCGCGGGCCGGGTAATCGGTGCGGCAATGGGCGCCCCGACTCTCGGTGCGGGCCAGCGCGCCGCGCGCGGTGATCAGCGCCAGGCGCAGCATGCCCTGGAGTCTGAGCGCGAAGCTCAGTTCCGGGTTAACCCCGGGCGGAGCGCCGCGCAGCGCCGCCGAGTCGACCGCCGCCAGCAATTCTTCTAACCCGGCCACCGCTGCCTCCAGCTCGGGTCCGCGGCGAAAAATTCCGACCCTGTTGATCATGATCTCGCCCATTCGATCGCGCAGCTCGTAAACCGAAGGTCCGTCGCCCACGCGCGCCAGCCAATGGTCGATCCGGGCCGCCTCGCGGGCGACGAACTCATGTGCGATCGCGGTCCCGGCGGCCAGTGGCCGGGTGGCGGCGTGGGCCGCGGCCGCGGCCCCGACCACGCGGCCGGCGACCAGCGTCTCGGCCAAGCTGTTGCCGCCCAGGCGGTTGAACCCGTGCATGTCCCAGCAGGCCGCTTCACCGGCGGCAAAAAGGCCTTGCAGGCCGTAGGCCTGACCATCCTTGTTGACCCGCACGCCGCCCATCGAGTAGTGCTGGCTCGGGCGCACCGGGATCAGGTCTTCCCACGGCTCGATGCCGAGAAAATCCCGGCAGATCTCGTAGACCTCGCGCAGCTTGGTGGTCAGATGGGTCTTGCCCAGGTGCCGCAGGTCGAGCCACAGGTGGGGCCCGGCCGGGTGGTCGACTCCCTTGCCCTCGT